>JBHEPH010000041.1:0-25111 GCA_046260395.1 Gemmatimonadales bacterium | reverse complement strand
GGTGGCGCCGGGTTCCCAGATGCGTCGCCCGGGTTCCCGGCTGCTCTCCGCCGGGTCCGGGTCGCTCGCGCGCGCCGGTACCAGCGCGTACCCGTCCCGGATGCAGAACCGCGCCGGCGGTCCGTAGCGGTCCCCGCAGCGGGGGCAGCGGAGTTCCGTCAATCGCGATACCGGTTCCTGCCGTCGGTCTTGGCCTTGAGCAGGTTGGCGTCGGCCAGGCGCAGGAACGATTCCGCGTCGGTGGCGCGCGGGTCAGGCATGGTGGCAATGCCCATGCTGAGGGTCACCTGCACCGGGTTGGCGGCCTCGCCGAAGCGCTGCGCTGCCACGCGCCGCAGGACCCGGTCGGCAAAGATCCGCGCGCCGGTGGCGCCCGTCTCGGGCAGCAGCACCACGAACTCCTCGCCGCCGTAGCGCGCCACCATGTCCACGGTGCGCTGCTCGCGGCGGAGCATCTGGGCCACCTGTTGCAGCACCAGGTCGCCCACCTGGTGACCATGGGTGTCATTGGTCAGCTTGAAATGGTCGATGTCCATCACGATACAGGTCAGCATGGTCTGGTAGCGATCGGCGCGCTCCACCTCTTGCCGGATCCGCTCGGCCAGGGCCCGGCGGTTTAGCAGGCCCGTGAGCGGGTCCGTTTCCGCCAGCAGCTTCATGTGCTCCTGCTGGCGCACCGCATGCTGCAGGTCGTAAGCCTTCTCGATCGAGGCCACGGACGCGCGGATGACCCCCTCCGCGAACTGCACGTCGGGCCGGTCCAGGGGTGTGTCGTCCTCGGTGGTGCGCAGGAAGAAGACCCCCGCGCGGGTGCCCTGGAGGGAGAATGGGATCGCCGACGTGGTGGGCACCTGATGCCCCTCGGCTTCCCATTCGGTGCGCGTCTCGGCGTAGAGCGGATCGCGGGAGATGTCCTGCACCAGGACCGTCTCCCCGGTGTCCAGCGCACGGCGGAGCTCCGGATAGCGGCGCAGCTGCACCGCCAGCTCGTGCAGCGACGGGTCTTCGTACGCGGCCACCAGGGTGGCGGTGGCATCGCCCGGCGAGGCAAGGAGGATCGAGCAGCGCGAGATGCGCAGCCCCTCCGCGACGCGGCGCACCAGCACGGTGAAGATCTCCTCCGGCCGCAGCGACGTGGTGATCTCGCGGAGGATGTCCACCATCTCGGCGCGCGCCAGCGCGTCGGCGCGGGCCTGGCCCAGCTCGCGGCCCAGCCGCACGTGCATGCGCACGCGGGCCAAGAGCTCGCGCACGCGGAACGGCTTGGTGATCAAATCGGCTGCGCCCGCGCCAAGCACCTGCTCGGCGAGTTCCTCCGGCGGGTCGGTGGCCAGCATCATCACCGGCACGAGGCGATGCCCGGCGCTGTCCTTGATCCGCTCCAGCCAGCGCAGGCCGCCGCCGTCGGGCACCGCGGTGTCGAGCATCACGAGGTCGGCGCCCCGACTTTCCAGCTGGGCAAACAGGTCGGCGCCGTAGGGGTACACCGTCGCGGCGTAGCCGTTCTCCTGGAGGACCCGGAGCAGGGTGCGACTCAGCGACTGGTCGGGGTCGCAGATCAGCACCTCGGGGGCGAGCGTCATGCCACCAGCCGGGCAAACAGGTCGGGGTCCACATTGCCTCCGCTCAGGATCGCGGCCACCCCGCCACCCGCGGGGACCCGTCCTGCCAGCAGCGCCGCGACGGTCGCGGCGCCCGACGGTTCGATGCGCAGCCCCATCCGGGCATACAAGAAGCGGACCGCCGCGGCGATTTCGTCGTCGGTAACCTGGATCACATCGTGGACCATGCCCTGGATATACCCGAACGGGATCGTTCCGATCCGCATGGGCAGGAGGCCGTCGGCAAGGCTGGCGGTGTGGTCGAGGGTGACTGGCGTCCCCGCTTCGAGCGCGCGGGAGAGCTTCGGCGCTCCCACCGGCTCCACGCCGATAACGCGCACCGTCGGGCGAATCGCCTGCACTGCCCCGCACGCGCCGGCCAAGAGGCCGCCACCGCCCACCGGGGCCAGGATGGTGCCCGCTGCGGGCCAGCTGTCGAGGATCTCCAGGGTACAGGTGGCCTGGCCGGCCACCACGTCATGGCTTTCGTAGGGGGGCACCAGCACCAGGCCGTCCTGTGCGGCCAGCGCATCTGCGACGCGGCCCCGCTCGCTGGCGGGGCCGGACACGCTGACCACCTCGGCGCCGTGTCGTCGGACCCCCTCCACCTTGATGGCGGGGGCCGTGTCGGGCATCACGACCACGGTGCGCACCCCGGCGCGCCGGCCCGCAAACGCCAGGGCCTGGCCGTGATTGCCCGAGCTGTGGGTGACGATGCCGCGGGCGCGTTCCTCCGCCGAGAGGCGGCTGACGGCGGTCCACGCCCCGCGAATCTTGAAGGCGCCGACCGGCTGCAGGTGTTCGCCCTTGAGGCGGATGGCGCCGCCGCACTGCCTGCCGAGCTCCGCCGCCTCGATCAACGGGGTGGCCAGCGCCACCCCGCGAAGGCCCGAGGCGGTGGCGCGGAGCTCGGCTTCCGTCATGCCTCGCCGGCCTCGGTGGCGTCATCGCCACCGTCCTCGATGCCGTCGTCGGTGCCGTCGTCGTCCTCCTTCACCACGCGGGCCACGTCCATGACGGCGTCACCTTCGTCGAGGTTCATTACCTTGACGCCTTGCGCATTGCGGTGGGTGGTCCGGATGTCCTTGACCGGCGTGCGGATGATGATCCCGCCGCGGGTGATCAGCATCAGCTCGTCGTCGGGAATCACTTCCTTCAGCGCCACGAGTGAGCCGGTCTTGGCGGTCTTGTCCATGGTGATGATCCCCTTGCCGCCGCGGGTCTGGACGCGGTACTCGGAGACTTCCGACTGCTTCCCGAACCCGTTCTCGCTGATGACCAGCAGCTTGGCGTCGCGGCGCACCACCACCATGCCGATGACGGCGTCGCCCTTGGCCAGGTCAATGCCCTTGACGCCGCCGGTGGCACGGCCCATCTCGCGGGCGTCGCTCTCGTGGAAGCGGATGCTCATCGCCTCGCGGGTGGCCAGGACGATGTCGTTGTTCCCCTCGGTGATCTGGACGTCGATCAGCTCGTCGTCCGCGTCAATGTTGATGGCGTTGATGCCGGTGGTGCGCACGTTGCCATAGGCCGAGAGGACGGTCTTCTTCACCGTCCCGTTCCGGGTGGCGAACAGCAGGTAGCGGTCGTCGGTGAACTGGCGCACCGGCACCAGCGCGGCGATCCGCTCCTTCTCGCTGATGGCGATGCACTGGACCACCGGCTTGCCGCGTGCGGCGCGGCCGCCCTGCGGGATCTCGTGCACCTTGAGCCAGTACACCTGCCCCCGGTCGCTGAAGAACATCAGGTAGTCGTGGGTGCTGGCGATGAAGAGGTGCTCGATCCAGTCCTCTTCCTTCGTCGTGGCCCCGGTCAGGCCGCGCCCGCCGCGCCGCTGGCGCCGGTAGGTGCTCACCGGGATCCGCTTGATGTAGCCGGTGTGGCTGATCGTGATCACCATGTCCTCCTCGGCGATCAGGTCCTCCACGGAGAAATCGGCCTCGTCGGGGATGATCTCGGTGCGGCGTTCGTCGCCGAAATCCTTGGCGACCTCGCGCATCTCCTCCTTGAGGATCGCCATGCGCTTCTCGACCGAGGCCAGGATGGCGCGCAGGCCGGCGATGACGGCCCGCACCTCGGCCAGCTCCGCCTCGAGCTTGTCGATCTCCAGGCCGGTGAGCTTGGCCAGCCGCATGTTGAGGATCGCGTCGGCCTGCTTCTCGGAGAAGCCGAAGCGTGCGCGCAACCGGGCATCGGCCTCGGGGGTGTCGGCCGAGCCGCGGATGATCGCGATGACCTCGTCGATGTTGTCCACCGCGATCTTGAGGCCCTCGAGGATGTGCTCCCGGGCCTCGGCGGCGGCAAGGTCGAACTTGGTCCGCCGCACGATGATGTCGTGGCGGTGGCTGATGTAATGCTGCAGCATTTCCTTGAGGTTCATCACCTTGGGCTGGCCCTTGACCAGCGCCAGGTTGATGACGCCGAAGGTGCTCTGCATCGTGGTGTGCTTGTAGAGCTGGTTGAGCACCACGTTCGGGATCATGTCCCGCTTCAGTTCCACGACCAGCCGCATGCCGTCGCGGTCAGACTCGTCGCGGACGGCGGTGATCCCCTCGATCTTCTTCTCGGCCGCCAGATGGGCGATATCCTCGGCCAGCCGCGCCTTGTTGACCTGGTAGGGCAGCTCGGTAATGACGATCGCCGACTTGCCGCTCGATTCCTTTTCCTCCACCTGCACCCGGGCGCGCATGATGACGCGACCGCGGCCGGTCTCGTAGGCGTCGCGGATGCCGGCCACGCCGTAGATGTAGCCGCCGGTGGGGAAGTCGGGGCCGGTGATGTGCTTGCAGAGATCGGCCACGGTGGCGTCGGGATTGTCCACCAGCAGCTCGATGGCCTTGGCCACTTCCCGCAGGTTGTGCGGCGGGATGTTGGTGGCCATGCCGACGGCGATGCCGCTGGAGCCGTTGACGAGCAGGTTGGGGATCTTGGACGGCAGGACGGTGGGCTCGAGCAGCCGGTCGTCGAAGTTGGGCTGGTAGTCGACTGTTTCCTTGTCGATGTCCTCGAGCATCTGCACCGAGGCGCGGGTCATCCGGGCCTCGGTGTAGCGGTAGGCGGCGGCGGGGTCGCCGTCCACGGAGCCGAAGTTGCCCTGGCCATCCACCAGCGGATAGCGGAGCGAGAAGTCCTGCACCATGCGCACCAGGGCGTCGTAGACCGAACTGTCGCCGTGGGGGTGGTACTTGCCGAGCACGTCGCCGACGACGGTGGCGGACTTCTTGTAGGCGCGGCCGGGAACCAGGCCGAGCTCGTTCATGGCGTAGAGAATCCGGCGGTGGACGGGCTTGAGGCCGTCGCGCACGTCGGGGAGGGCGCGGGAGACGATGACGCTCATCGAGTAGTTGATGAAGCTCTGCTTCATCTCCTCTTCGATCGGGCGCAGCACGATGCGTTCGCGCGAATTGGGGGCGGTCATGGAGGTCCGCGAAACAGGTCAGGAAGGGGCCCTGGACGGGGCCGGAATGCAACACAGAAATATAGCCGTGTTGCGGCGGGAAAGGCAGCCCCGATGGCGTGGTGTAAGATATTGTGGGGTAAGGGTTTAGCGGACGGCTTGGTGGGTCAGGCTGGTATCGTCTGATTCGCGGCTGAAGTCGGGGCGTGGTTTGGAATTTACCCCAGGCTCACGCCTGGGCTCGGCTGGGTGGCGCTGACGCGCCGGTGTGGTGCGGCGTCAGCCGCTGCATGCCGAGCCCCGGCGTGAGCCGGGGATCAATTCGAATATTTGCTCACGCGCCGGTGCACTGCGGCGTCAGCCGCGGGCCGTCAGCCCACCTCTTCCAGGACCCCCGGAGGGGCATGCCATCCCTGGATCGCTTCGAGGGGGTGATGGCTCGGCTGGTCGTCGAGGTAGCGGCGGATAGCCAGAAGGTGGCCCGGAGAGACCGTCGTGAGGCTGTAGCCGCCGGCCCATCGGAGCGGGCGCTCGTCTGCACCAATCCGTTCACGCCGACTGAGGAGGGCGGAGAGACTCTTCCAGCGCATGACCAGACGCGGAACCGCGCATGAGGGGTGGGCTCGGATCAGCAGGTGCAGATGGGTGCTGACGATCCCCATGTGCAGGACGAGCGCCCTTTCTGTCTTGGCGAGGCGCGGGAGGAAGCCGACGAGGAACTCCGCCCGGGGAGCGTCAATGAGGGTCAGCCGGTTGCGAGTGGTCCACACCAGGTGGAAGTAGGCACGATGTCGCATCCCCTGAATGTGGGAAGATCGGCCGGTGATGTGGTAACCAGATCTACTCGGACCGTGGCAGAAAACCGCACGTTGGGAACTGGCCGTGGTTTGGGCGACGCTGGGTCGCCTGTGCGGCGTGGCCGTGTTCGAGAATGTGTCCCAGGCTGACGCCTAAGCTCGGCTGGGTGGCGCTGACGCGCCTATGTGGTGCGGCGTCAGCCGCTGCATGCCGAGCCCCGGCGTGAGCCGGGGATCGCGACAAACCCGCCGTCTCGCCATCGACAACAAAGGGCGGACCACGGTCCGCCCCTGGACGGGCGCGCTGGGCGGGCGCGCACAAGGCGCGCCCCTACAAGGCGCGCCCCTCCTCTAGCCGCCCGCCCCACCCTCCATCGCCACCGCCGGCGCCTCGGCCGCCTCCCGCGCCGCTTTCCGCTCGGCGCGCCGCGCCCGCCAGCGCGCCCACCACCCCGGCGCCTTCTGCCCACCGGGCGGGCCGCGGCGCCGGCCGCTGCCCTTGTGCCCAGCCGCCAGCACCGCCGGCATGATGAACAACGCCGCCAGGGTGCCGGCCAGCGTGCCGCCGGTTGTGGCCAGCGCAATCGAGCCGAACAGGCTGGTGGGGCTGGTGCCGATGGCCAGCGGAATCAGGCTGGCCAGCGTGGTGAAGGTCACCAATACGATCATGCCGGCGCGGTCCCGCGCCGCGAAGAGCACATCCAGGGGCGTCAGCCGCCGAAGCATCCGCACCATGCCATCGGGGTCATCCCCCACCCGCCGCCGCCGACGCTGCAAGGCCCCGTCCACCAGCAGGATGGACTGGTTCACCGCCAGCCCCACCACCAGGATCACGCCCACCGCCGCCTCGCGGCTGAAAGAGGTCTTGGTGGCCCAGAAGATTCCGCCGACGCCGGCCAGCGCCAGCGGCAGGCTCAGGAAGACCATCGCCGAGGCCCAGGCCGAGTCGAAGACGGCGGCGACGGCCAGGATGACAAGGATGACGCCGATGGTGAAGACCAGCCAGAGCCCCTTCTGGCTGTCATCCTGGGTGAAAGTGAAGACATCGTCGGCCACGGAGTAGCCGGGCGGCACGCTCACCGATTCCATGAACCCGGCGTGCGTGCGCTGGGCCAGTCGGGGCGGGCCGCGGAAGTCATACGCCACGACGCGCACGTACTGCTGGTCCTCGCGCTGGATCGTGGCCAGTCCTTCGCGCTCGCCCACGGTGGCCACATCCCGAATCCGAACCGGCGAGCCCGAGGTGGTCGGGATGATCGAGTTGCGCAGGTCATCCAGGGCGCGCTCCTGGCTGCCGGCCACCTTGAGCGTCACCAGCATTTCCTCTCCATCGATTTCCAGTCGGGTCCCGCCAGCCGCGCCACGCACCTCGCGGTTGATGGCATTCGCCAGCTGCTGCGACGTGACACCGTAGCGCGCCATCGCGTCACGATCGGGCTCCAGGGTCACGAAGATGGCCCGCTCCACACCCCAGCCGCTGCCGGCATTGATGTTGACGTCCCGCACCCGGGGGATCAGCTCCAGGCGCTGCTGGATGTCCATCGCCAGGTCTTCCAGCCCCCGGTAGGAGAAGCCCAGCAGCTTGATCCTGAAGGAGGCGCTGCTCCCGCCGCCGCCCGAGGAGAACCCAGGGCCCTGTCCATAGACCGACACGCGTGCGCCACCGACCACGATGGCGCGCTGGGTCATCTCCTCCTGCATCACCAGCGGCAGCGCGCTGATCCCCGCCTCCTCCTCGAAGGTGACCGTCATCTGGCCGCGGTCCGGGAACCCCTGCGCCTGCACGAACGCCACGCCGGGCCGTCCCACCGCGATCTGCTCAAACTCGGCGATGCCGCGGTCCACGCCGGTGGGCTCCGAGCCGCGCGGAAAGGAAAGGCTGACCGTGAGGGTGGTCCGCTCGCCATACCAATTGCCGAAGCTGGAGCGGGGCACCTTCTTCACGAAGCCCCAGGCCACAACGGCCAGCAACACTGTGGCCAGACCGATCACCCCCCAGCGCCAGCGGATGACACGAATGGCCATCCGGCTGTAGAGCCGGTGGAACCAGGGAAACCCACCCGAGGCCATGCCATGCCCGGCGCCGAGCGCCGGGATCATCACCACCGATGCCACCACCGACCAGCCCAGCGCCAGCGCAAACGCCGAGGCGAACGGCACGAAGGCGGCTCGGGTGTTCCCCTGCAGGTACAGGAACGGGAAGAGCACGATGGCCGTGGTGAGCGTGGAGCCGATGATGGCCGGCATGATCCTGGCCCCGGCAGCGGCGCGGCCTTCTGGCGTGTCGGGTGCGCGCCGGAGCCGTTCCACGACCACCAGGCCGTTCTGCACCAGGATGCCGATGCCCATGCCGAGGCCGGCCAGCGTGAGCAGGTTGGCGGGGATCTCCAGCAGGTAGAGGCCGAGCGCGGTGCCCGACACCGCCACCGCGGCGCTCACCATCACCAGCCCCACCGACTTGCGGTTCCGCAGCATGATGCCGAGCACGAAGATCACGGCCACGAAGGCAATGGCGCCGCGGCGGTAGAGGTCGTTCAGCTGCCCGGCCAGGTCCACGCTCTCGTCGTTCTGGAGGTGGAACCGCACACCGGCGGGCAGGAGCCGCTGCAGGTTGCCCACCTCGGCGCGGACCAGTGCCGCCGTCTTGATGGCGTCGGCGCCAGGCAGCCGGGTAATGCTGAGGGTGACGGCCGGCACGCCGTTGAAGCGAGAGAACATCCCCCGCGCGTCCTCCTCAAGGCGCACTGCCGCGAGCTCCCCAAGGCGGAAGATCCGGCCGCCGGCTCCGGCCACCGGCAACTCCTCGAGGTCGCTGTAGGCACCGGGCTGGTCGCGGAGCACCACCGGGATCCGGGTCTCGCCGACATGCTGCTCGCCCAGGGATTGCACGATCCGCGCACCCGCGAGCGCCTGGGTCAGGCGTTCCGGCGGGATGCCGAGCTGGCGGAGGCGCACCGGGTCGTAGCTGACCGCGATGCCGGTGGTGGCTCCGCCGCGGGCGTCGGCGCCAGCCACGCCGGCAATGGCGCTGAGCCGCGGGCTGACCTGGTCCTGGACGACCTGGCTGATCGTGCCGGGGGTGTAGGGCCCGGAGAGGGTGTAGGTCAGCAGCGGCCGCTCGGAGAGCTGCGGCGGGACGTAATTGCTGACGGCGATGCCCGCAACGCCGGGCGGCAGTTCGCGGCGCAGCAGCTCGACCCGCTCGAGAATGCCGAGGCGGACCATCTGCACGTCGGCGGTTGGGTTCAGGTGCACCTGGATCTGCGCGCCGTTGCGGTCGGACGATTCGCTGGTGGTACGGCGTACCCCGCGCACTCCCTGGACCAGCTCCTCCAGCGGGGAGGTGATGTACATCTCCACCAGTTCAGCCGAGGCGCCCGGCCATGAGGCCTGCACGAACAGGCGGGGGATCTCCACCCGCGTCATGGTGGCCAGGGGGAGCCGGGTGAACGACACGATTCCCGCCAGCACGATCATCACGGCGGTGGCCCAGACCACGGCCGGCCGCTTGGCAGCCCAGAGAATCATCGGTTGGCCTTCCATCTCTCCACGACAGTGTAGGCCGTGGGAAGGAGGAAGAGCGTTACCAGCAGCGCGGTGACCGAGCCGCCAATGACGCCGGCCGCCAGCGGTCGGTACAGTTCCCCGCCGACACCGAGGCCGAGGAGCAGCGGCAACACGCCGACGATGGTGGTGATCGAGGTCATGATGATCGGTCGCAGCCGCTGTCGGCCGCCGAGCATCACCGCCTCTTCCAGGCCGTGGCCCAGTTCACGGAAGCGGCGGATGGCAGCCAGCTTCACCACCGCGTCATTGTCGGCGATGCCGATCATCACCACCATGCCGATCATGGACACGGCGTTGAGGCTCTGCCCGGTCAGGAAGAGGAGCAGGATGCTGCCGACGCCGGCCAGCGGCACCGTCATCATCACCAGCAGCGGCGTGGTAAACGAGGCGAACTCACCGGCCAGCACCAGGAAGACCAGCGCCACCGACAGGAACATCACCAGGGACAGCTCGTCCATGGTGCGCTTGCGTTCCGCGTCGGCACCGGTCACCAGCCACTCCACGCCAGGGCCGAGGGTGATGCCGGCCAGCGCCCGTTCGGTGTCCGTGGTGGCGCGCGCGGTGCCCCCGTGCTCCACCACCGCCTCCACGACCTGCACTGGGCGCTGGTTCACCCGTACCACCTCGATCGGGGCCCGTGTCTCGCGAATCTCCACGAGCTGGCTGACGGGAATGCCGCGCACCAGGGTGGCCAGTGCCACAGTGAGGTCCTCGTTGGCGTTGCCGGCCAGCCGCACCGTGATTGGCGTGCGGCGGTCGGTCTCGCGCAACTCACTCGAGGCGACACCCCCGAGCCCGCCCGCCAGGGCGTTGGCCACGACGTTCACCGACAGCCCCTGCTGGGCGATACGATCCCGCAGCAGCGCCACCTCGACGATGGGCTGGGTGGTGGCGAAGGCATCGCGCACGTCGGTGAGGGTGGGCAGGCTCTGCAGCGCGGCACGGGCCGAATCGGCCCAGATGGCCGCCTGCTCGGGTCGCGCCGCCGAGACTTCCACGCGGACGATCCGCCCCTCGCGGCCGATCAGGCTGCCGAATTCCGACTGGCCCGCCAGGTCGATCGAGAGGCTGCCGGCAGCCAGGTCAGGCACAGCCTGTCGCAGTTGCTGCGCAAACTCCCCGGCGCTCATCCCATCCGGTGCTGGCAGGATCAGCTGAGCCGTGGCGGAGGAGCCCTGATCCGCGCCGGCAAGGATCTCCTCGTCGGTGGCCTTGCCGACGCGAGAGTAGACGCCCGTGCTGCCCATCTCGCGGGCCGCGGTTTCGATCCGAGCCGTCTGCCGTGTGGTCTCTTCGATGGAGGTGCCTTCCTGCAGCGACAGAGTCGCGACCACCACCCCCTCGTCCACCTGCGGCAGGATCTCCTTGGGCAGGCCAATCAGCACATATAGTGTCACCCCCGCCGCGATGATGGCGGTGGCAAAGACACGCAGCGGGCGCTTGATGCACCACGCCATCCCCTCTTCGTATCGCTCGGCCACCCGTTCCGCCCAGCGGGTGAGCGCGGAGCGTTCGACCTCCGGTGCGGGCCGGGCATGCCCGGCCCCTACGGGGTCCATTGCCGACGCCTGTCCGTCCGCCTGTCCGCCTGTCCGCCCATCCGCCTGCCCACCCCGCCGTCCCACGATCATCACCGGCATCAGGGTCAGCGCCAGAATCAGCGATGCTCCCACCGCCAGCACCACGCTGAGGGAGAGATCGCGGAACAGCGCCGCGGCCAGCCCCTCGACGAAGATGATCGGCCCGAACACCATCATGGTGGTCAAGGTGCCAGCGGTGAGCGGGCTGGCCACCGACTCGGCCGCTTCCCTGGCCGCCTGGAAGAGGGGCATCCCCTCCTCGCGCAGCCGGCCGGTGGCTTCCGCCACCACGATGGCGTTGTCCAGCAGCAGGCCGACCCCCAGGGCCAGCCCACCGAGCGACAGGATGTTGATGGTGACGCCCAGCGACTGCAGCAGCACCAGCGCGACCATCACGGAGAGCGGCACCATCAGTCCGATGGCGAGGGAGGTGCGCCAGTTCTGCAGGAAGAGCAGGATGACGATGAGCGCCAGGCCACCGCCGAGGAAGATTTCCTGGGCCAGGTTGGCCAGCGCGTCGCTGACGAACTCCGCCTGCGAGGCCACGATCGCGACCTTCACGTCAGGGAACTCGGCGGCCAACTCTGCGATGGTTTCGTAGACGTCCTGCGTCACCGCCACGGTGTTGCTGCCGGCATCCTTGTAGACCACCAGGCCCACGGCGGCATTGCCGTCGAGACGGGTGATCGTCTGCGGGTCCGCCAGGCCCAGGGAGACGGTCCCGATGTCACCGAGGCGAATCCCCGAACGGGCCGGGCCCACGGGCACGTCCTCGATCTCGGCCGGCACGGTGAACTGGGTCAGTGCCCGCATCGAGTAGCGGAACTGGCCGCGGCGGATCGTGCCCCCGGGGGCGTTGGCGTTGCCTTCGGTTACGGCGCGGGCCACGTCATCGGGGGTGATGCCGAGGGCACGGGCGCGGTCGGGGTCCACGTCCACCCGGATCTCATCCTGGGGGTCGCCCACGACGGCCACACTGGCCACGCCGGCGATCTGCTCAATGCGGCGGGAGTGCACATCCAGCGCGGTGCGGGCAATGGAGCGGAGGTCGCCCGGGCCGGAAAGACCCAGCACGGCAATGGGTCGCTCGCCGGGGTCGCTGGTGAGCAGCGTCGGGCGGCTGGCGCGATCGGGGAGGCGTTCCCGGGCGTTGTCGAGGCGCTCACGGATCGTGAGCACCGTCTTCGGCATGTCGGTGCCCCAGGCAAACCGGAGCGTGGTGGTGACCTCGCCGTTGCGGCTGATGGAGCGGACCTCCACCAGCCCCGGCGTAGCGGCAATCGATTCCTCGATCGGCTCCGCCACGAACCGGGAGACCTCGGTGGCGGCGGCGCCGTCGTACATGGTGCGAATCGTCAGCACGGGCAGCGTTACGTCGGGCAGCAGTGATACGGGCAGCCGCGAGAGCGACACCAGGCCGAGCAGGATCAGCGCCATGACCAGCGCCACGGTGGTGACCGGGCGCTTGAGCGCCGCGTGGGAGACGGACATCGGCCGGCCCCTACTGCTGCCGCTCTTCGCGGGCCAGCAGGCGGACGCGGGCGTCGTGCGTCAGGGTCACGTGCCCGTCAATGAGGACGATGTCACCGCGGTTGAGGGGGATGATGCCGCTGACGCTGTCGGGCAGCACCTCCGTCTCGATGCCGTTGGTCCGCCCGGGCTGGATGTAGACCCACTGGGCGCGATCGTCGCGGACCACGAAGACCAGGGGGCGGCCATCACGCTCGATAATGGCGCGCTGCGGCACGATGGTGCGGTTGGCAAGGCGGGTGGCCTCGAGCCGGACGTCGGCGTACATGCCGGGCCGGAGCAGGGGGCCGCTGCCACCCGCGATGCCGGGATTGCGCACATTGATGACGGCGCGGCCGGCGCGGGTGGTGCTGTCCACCAGCGGCAGGATCGCTGCGATCCGGCCCTGCACGGCCTGACCGGGGGCGGCCGCGGCCGTGACGGTGGCCTCACCGCCATTGCGGATGTAGGGGAGGTCGTGCTCCAGCACCGAGGCGTCGATTCGCAGGTTGGCGAGGTCCATGATCATGCCGATGTCCTGCCCGGCACTGACCCGTTCGCCCACGGAGACCTTGACCTGATCGACAGTCCCATCGAAGGGCGCCACGATGACGGCGCGCTCCCGATCAAGCTTGGCGCGGTCGAGGCGTGCCCGTGCGCCCGGGATCCCGGCGCGGATCTCGGCGTTGCGCAGCCGCTCGCCGGTGGGCATCTGGCCGGTGACGATCGAGTCGGGCATGGTGTTGTCCCGCAGCCGAAGCTCGGCGTCATCCAGTGCGGCCTCGGCCTCGCGCACCGCAATTTCGAAGGGGATGGGATCGAGCCGCACCAGCGGCTGGCCCTTCCGTACCGTCTGCCCGGGGCGCACCAGCACGTCCTGCACAGTGCCGGCAATCTCGATGCGCAGGTTGGCGCTGGACTCGGAGCGAACCTGTCCGGTGGTGATGACGGAGAGGACCAGGTCGCCCACCCGGACTTCCTCGCCCACGACAGGGAGGACCACGGGGGAGCTGGTGGAGCCCTCCTCGCCCTCACCCTCCCCCGCGGTCGCTTCGGCTCCCTCCGCGTCGGTGTCGTCCCCCGAGCAGGCGGTGAGGGAGCCCATCAGCAGGGCGGCGAGGGTCACGGCCAACAGGGAGCGGAGTCGCATGGCAGTCCGGGCCTGGAGAAAGTGGTCGGTGATGACGAGGGAGTGCGGCACGCGGATCACAGCGGCCTCCCGATGATCGCTTCGATTTCCGCCTTGGCGCGCAGGTACTCGAACCGAGCGCTGACACCCTGTTCCTCGGCGCGGTTCAGGGCATCCTGTGCCAGGCCCAGCTCGGTGATGGTGATGGTGCCGAGCCGGTAGCGTTCGAGCTGCACGTTGACATTGGCGCGGGCGGCTTCGACGCTCAACTCCGTGACGGCGATCCGCTCGCGTGCCGCGCTCAGGTTGGCCAGCTGGGCGACCAGTTGTGCCATGACCTGTCGGCGGGCGTCCTCCGCCTCGGCCAGCGCCGACTCCAGCGCCACCTGCTGCTGGGTGACCTGGGTTTCGCGGCCGAAGCGGTTGAAGATGTTCCAGCTGACACCGAGGCTGATGCTGCGGTTGCCGAACAGCTCGTAATCGGTGCGGCCGCTACCCGACCAGTTGGTCGAGGCGCTGAGGTTGAGGGAGGGATAGTAGGCCGCCTTGGCGGTGGTCAGGCGCGCCCGGGCCGCCTGCACCGATGCCTCGGTGCGCAGCACCACGGGTGAGCGCTCCAGCGCCTCGGCCATCAGTGCATCGCTGTTGGGCTGTGGGCCGAGCACGTAGAGGGAAGGGTCCGCCACCGCACCCACTCGGCCGTCCACGCCGACGGCCCGGGCCAGGTTGGCTTCTGCCGTGGCCAGCCGGGAGCGCTGGGTCAGCAGGTTGAGCCGCGCCTCGGCCAGGGAGACCACCGCCTGCAGCGAGTCGGAGATGGTGGTGCCTCGGGTGGCCAGGCGGGCTTCCGCGATGCGCAGCTTCTCCTCTTCCCGCGCCACGCCAGCCTCGCGGGCCCGGATCAACTCGGTGGTGGCGAGCACCTCGAAGAACTGGGCCGAGACCCGCAGCGCCGACTGGGCCAGCTGGTTGTCGAGGTTGGCCTCCTGCTGGTGGAGACTGGCGTTGGCATCGCGGAGCTGACCGCTGCGGCGAAAGCCACTGAAGAGCTCGATGCCGCTGCTCAGGCCGAACTGCAGTGAGCTGCTGGTGATGTCACCATTGACGACCTCGCCGGTGGCCGGATCAATGCGGGAGGGCCCCTCCGAGAAGCTGGTGCCGCGGCTGCCGCTGGCGCTCAGGCTGGGAAGGAAATTGCCCTTGGCCTGCAGCACGTTGGCGTTGGCCGAGCGGACCGCACCGGTGGCCTGGACGACCGTGGGGTCCTTTTCGCGGGCCAGGCGGATCGCCTCCTCCAGGGTCACCTGCCGCTGCTGGGCGGGCAGGAGCGCCGGCGGGGCCAGCAGGGCAACGATCAGTCCGGCCAGCAGGGCAGCTCTCACGAAGTCCTCGTGGTATGGATGATGTTCCGCTCCCAAGATGCCTGAGTGGGGGGGAAAGGACGCAGGAAGGAAGCGAGAAGGGAGAAGCGAGAAGGGAGAAGTCGACTTCCCGTCCCAGCGGCCCTCAGGCCCGCCGGGTCGGCTCCATCTCTGCCTTTCGCTGCTCCACTACACCCTGCTCACTTCTCGCTTCTCGCTTCTCCCTTCTCACTTCCTTATTGCATACCTCGCCACCACCGGCAGCCCGTCCTCATTTTCCCGCGCCACCACCAGTTCACCGCGGCCGAACGCCATGCGGCCGTACAGCGGCAGGGCGGGGGAGACCCCCAGCGCGCCGAGATAAACGCCTTCGGCGTTGAAGATGTCAAATGTGGATCTGGTGCTGTCCATGCCGGGGTCCAACCGCAGCCAGCGGTGCCCCTCGCGGTCCACGTTGACTGATATGTAAGCCGGCGCGGCGTCCGGGATGTCTTCGGTCTTGAACGTCTGCCGCAAAGTGTTGTCTTCGATGTTGGGCCCGACTTGCGCGATCATCGCCTCCACCTCGAAACGCTTCCGCTCGGCCGTTATTGGAACTGGTGTCCAGCTCCGCCCGAAGACCATCGAGGTGTCCTCGCCGGCACTGGAAACGGCGATCTGGTAGTCGCCCGACCAGCCATAGACCACCCCGCCATCGGGATTCAGCGTCGACACGATGCGAGGAGTCAGCGGCACCGTCATCATCATCCGGGCCACGCTCCGGGTGCCGGATCCGGTTGAAACGGTCCAGGTTCTGGACTGGGACTCGTTGCGTGGTACCCAGATGGTGTCCACCGCAGCGCCCTGCATCTTCCACCGAACATACGGTGTCCCCCGCGACGGCGCATCCCGCGGCGCCTGTATCATGGTGGGCACGTAGATCCGCGCCTGACGGTCCACCTGGATGTCGCTCCAGTAACAGCAGGAGGACGTCCAGCTCCGCTGGAAGGTGCCCGCGGTGTCCCAGACGCTGGTGCGGGCCACCCGGGGGTCGTGGATCACCACATGACCATTGTGGACCGCGAGGAAACCGACCCGGAATTCGCCCGGGCCTTCGCCCTCACGGCCGATCGTCCGGATGAAGGCGCCGTCCGGTCCGTACACCTTGATCGTCATGGGCTTCTGGTCCACCACGTAGACGCGACCCCAGTCGTCAATGGCGATACTCTGGGGGTTGATCAGCTCGCTCTCGGCGCCTTCCTCCCCGGTGATTTCCTGGACCAGTTCGAGTTGCCAGCCGGTCTCGCCAGCCCACTGGGTTGCGGCCGGGCTCATCACCCTCGGGATCCCGCCGGGGAGGGAGTCGATGACGGGTTGGGCCAGCATGCGGGCCTCGGCGCCGCTGCAGCCGGTGGCCGCCAGCAGCAGGACGGACGGGGGCACGAGGGTTCGTAACCAGCGATAGGACAGCATGGCGTCTCCGCCCGGTGGGGTCAGTGGCTGGGAGTCGATTTCGGCGGCCTGAAGCCGGGGATATATAGAGAGACGCCTGAATGGTGAAAAACGTTTCACACGGGCCGGCGGACAGGGCATCGGAGTCATCCCGAACCCGACCCCGAGCGGAGCGAGGGGGAGGGGAGGGATCTTGCCTGCCGGTGCCGGTGGACAGCCTCGGGCCACCAGTGATGCGGGCAAGATCCCTCGGTCGAGCCTTGCGGCTCTCGCTCGGGATGACTCAGATGTCCCGCCCCCCCTCACTCGCCCATCCGCCTGTCCGCCTACCGCCTGAGCCGGTACACCCGCAGATACTCCAGGTCGTCGTCGTCCTGCCAGACTGTCAGAATGTGGTCGGTTCCGATCTCGATGACCCGGTGGCGCGGGGGCAGCGAGCGCCTGCCGAGGTACTGGCCGTCGCGGTCAAAGATGCGGAAATGGACGGTGTCGGTGGGCACGATCAGGTACTCCTGCACCCAGAGCGCCCCTTCTGCGTCGCGACGGACGTCGGTGAAGTACGGCACCACCGGCGCGGGTGAGGGGTTCGCATACTGTCCCTCGATGCGCTCCTGGAATGTGGCATTTCCCTCCGCGCGCGCCAGGGCGGCCTGCTTCACCCGTTCGATGAGCGCCGCATCCACGGGGATGGCCGGGGCCGCCCACCGAAGGATGGTGTGCAGTGTCCCGTCACCGGCATGAATCTGGAGTTGGGGTGAGGCGTTGTCGCCCCAGATGACCTGCTCGCCCGCGGCCGTCATCGGGGTGGAGCGGCCCAAGGGTGGCGGCGCGATGAACATCATGGTGCGGACCGCGCCCCCCCCGTCGGCACTCGCGCGAGAGCTGGCGATGACCATTTCGGAGCCCGGAGTCTCCACGATGGTGTCGAGTACACTCTCAAGGCCGGCATCGAGGCGGAAGTACGCCATCGGCATACGCATCAGTCCCTCTGACGGCATTCCGCCACTTCCGAAGCTGACTCCGCCGCTTGCCACCCAGCTCCCATCGGCCAGGCGATGGCTCGGGGCCACTCGGCCGCTGCCTTCGGCGGAGGGGTAGCGCCACGAGCCGAGGAACGCGCCGTCAGTACTGAAGGCGCTCATCCGGCCGAGCTGGCCGTCAGGCACGAACAGGGTGTCACCGACGCGGGTCATGAAGCCGGGGCCCCGCATCTCGCCGGGTCCCTCACCGTCCCGCCCGATGTTCCGCAGCCATTGACCCGCCGCATCGAACACCCGGATCTCCCGGCTGGCGGACACCACCACCGCAATCTCGCCGGTGGGGAGGATCGTCCCGCTGAAGACGCGCAGGAAGTCGTAGTGCGGGTCGTCGGTCTCGGTGGGGCCGATTTCCAATCGTGGCGTGGCGTCGATCTGCCAGCCGTCGCCGTCACGCCAGGACGGGTCGGTGTTGGTGACGATGGTGATCCCGGCACTGTCGGCGCGAGTGGCCAGGGCGCCGGCTGCCGCGCTGCCGCCGCAGGCGGTCAGGGGGAGGAGAAGCATGAGGTAGGCCGTCCGTCGCATCAGGACTCCAGAGTCAGTGGAGAGGTCATCAGCGCGTTTCAACTGCGATCAGTTGTTGCCAAGCGACGAGCACGCACACGCCTAGCGTTGGATCTGATAGACTCGCAGGTACTCCAGGTCGTCGTCGTCCTGCCAGATGGTCAGGATCCGGTCCGTCCCCACATCGAGCACCCGGTGCCGAGGCGGTAGCGACAGCCGGCCCAAGTATTGACCATCGGCATGAAAAACGCGGAAGTGGACCGAATCGGCCGCGAAAGTGCTGAACTCTTGGACCCAGATATTCTGGTCCGGGTCCAGGTGGAGGCCACTGAAGAACGGCACCACCTCGGCGGGTGGCGGGTTCCGGAAGCGGGCCTCGATTTCTTCGATCTGCTGTTGGTCGCCTGCGGCAAGACTCAGTTGCGCTTGTTTCATGCGGTCGAGAATGGTTGCATCGACAGGAATGACAGGCGCGGCCCATCGAATGATCCTCGTCAGGGTTCCCTCCGGGGTATAGACCCGCATCTCCGGGTGGCTGTTCTCCCCGGCGAGGAGGAAATCGGCGCCCGTCGTTCCTGACGATGCACGCCGGATGGACAGGTCCATGACCCGCATGCCGGTGGGCTGTCCGCTCGCGTCGGTGGACATCTCCACCAGTCTTTCTGTTCCGGGAAGTTCGGCAACGGGACCCTCCACCCGAGAGAGGTCCGCCGAGATCCTGTACCAGGTCGTCGGGCTCCTGCTGACGCCGGAGGCAACCTGGCCCGGAATGAACGTGGTCAATCCGGTGCCCACCCACCGCCCATCGGCCAGGCGCCTGGAGGGAGGGATACGTCCACCGGGCTCGGCGACGGGCATCGGCCACGAAGTGAGAAACTCCCCCGCGATGGTGAAGGCGGTGACCCGGGAAAGTCTCATGTCGGCGACGAACAGGGTATCGGTGGCGACAATGAGGGTGCCGGGCAACCGCATTTCGCCCGGTCCATCCCCTTCGCGGCTGATGTTCCGGAGCCAGGTGCCGTTGGCGTCGTAGATCCGCATCTGGAGGTGCCCACGGACCACCACCGCTAGTTCGTTGCTTGGCAGGATGCGTCCCGAGTTCACCTCGACAAGGTCATAGCGTGGGTCGTTGTCGCCGCGGTGGCCGATCTGGACGAGCGGTTGCGGATTGATCCGCCACCCCTCACCCTCGCGCCAGGAGGCGTCGGTGCTGGTGACGATGGTGATTCCGGCACTGTCGGCACGGGTGGCCAGGGTGCCGGCGGCCGCGCCGCCGCAGGCGCCGAGGGGGAGGAGGAGCAGAACGAACGCGAGGCGCCGCATCAGGACTCCGCGGTCAGGGGGAGCGGACTGGCGTGCGCGACCGACTGTCGGTTGCCGAGCATGGCCGCCCATTCAAGGGGCATTCTTCAACCATACGGCGCGGACCTGTCCGCCATCTGACAGATTCATTACAGAATGATGACAACGGGATGACAAATTGGGGGTGGGCTGCGTGGACTCATCGCCCAGACGCGGTGTTGGGTGGTGATTCGTGGTCATTCGCGGCTGAAGCCGCGGCTCGGCCAAGGGTGGTCGCTGAAGCGACCGGCGTGAATCGGATGTGTTGTGCGTAGGAATGGTTACCATGCTCCAGCGACGAATCGTCAGATTGGAGCATGCGACACGCAATCTACCTGCACATTGTCTGGACCACGCTCGGCCGCGCGCCGCTCATTGATCACGAACGGGAGCATCTCCTGCGACGCTATCTCAGGCACATCGCGCGGGAGGAGCGTGCGATCATCCTGGAGCTCGGCATGGTCTCCACGCACCTGCACCTGCTGCTCCGGGTGCACCCGGCGTGCAGAATCTCCCGCCTCTTGCAGCGCTGGAAAGGGGGCAGCGCATTCCTGAGCAAGCGAGACGGGGTCGGCAATTCGGCTCGACCGTTGCGCTGGGCCAAGGGGTACAGCGTTACCAGCGTAGGACCCCGCGCGCTGCCGGCTGTGCTCCGCTACATCACGGACCAGCCAGAACGCCATCCCTCCGACCGCATCACTGCGCCCGACGTTGTCACGGACCCCCCCCGCCGCCTGAGGGGGTCTTGCGGTTTCGCGGCTGAAGCCGCAGCTCGGCCAAGGGCGGTCGCTGAAGCGACCTGATCCCATGCGCAGCAGCCCGCCTCGAAGCACCCGCCGCTTGAGCGGCGACTCCTGGCCGAGCCGCGGGTTTACCCGCGACTCGCGATGCTGACGCGACCCGACTCCATGCGCAGCAGCCCGCCTCGAAGCACCCGCCGCTTGAGCGGCGACTCCTGGCCGAGCCGCGGGTTTACCCGCGGCTCGCGATGCTGACTCGACGCAAGATCATCGCCATCGCGCCACGTCACCGCCGCATCCGATACCGCGTCACCACATCGAGATCGTCTTCGTTTGGCCGGACTCCCCACAGGGTATCACCGGAGACGTACATCACCCGGAGATCGGCGGGGAGAGTGCTGGCGCCGAGTACGCGGCCCTCTGGAGAGATCATGGTCCAGGTGACGCGATCGGTATTGTAGGTGGGGCCGCGGACGAGGAGCCGCGCGTCGGTGGCGAGGATTGCGGAAGTCGCCGGCACCCAGTGATGCGAGCGGGGGACTGCCGCCGCAAGGGCAACCGGATCGATGTTGGAGCCCTCGTATTGCAGTCGAAGGAACTCTTCCCACTCGGCCGCCGTGAGCGGCTGAGTCGGCAGGTCCACGACCCCTTCCCATTCTGTCGCGCCATCTGGGCCAATGCGTGTCAGGCGGACGGTGCTCCCAGAGGCGGGCAATTCCAGGACCATCAAGCCCTCGCCCAGCGGGTGGCGTGAGATGAGTGGCGTGTCGGCCATGGGGTGGACCCCCATGCGATAGGACTGCTCGCCGGCCCGAAGGCTGAATCCCCCGCGCGACCAATGAAGATGCTTGATACCGGCCGGAGGTGAAGCGTCCGAGCCCTGGTATGCAATCAGGGTGGAGGTGTTCAGGACATTCCAACTTGTAATGTGCAGGTAGTCGCCGGTTGAGGTAGGCCACGCGCCGCGCGGGTCGCGCTGGATGCTGCCGAGAAATTCCCCCTCGCGGTCGAACCAGGAGAGCCGACCCAGCCTGGCATCCAGGACCCACAGCGAGTCGTTGCGCCAGCCGGAGTCACTATGGCCCTCGAATTCCCCTGGGCCGGAGCCGCGTCGGCCGATGCGACGGATGAACCGGCCCTCAGGAGTCACGACGGTGAGGCTCGCCTGTCCCTGCAAGCCCAGGTACAGCAGGCCATCCGGCCCCGGGCGCAGCGTGTTGATGGTGTGGACCAGCACGGTGTCATCCATCGTCGCGGCAAACGAGGAGACGGGCTCCAGCGCCCAGTCTCCGCTGCCGAGCCAGTGGCTGCGATCCGACGCCGGCACCTCGGCGAGTGGCAAGCCGACCTGCGCCGGGTCGGGAATCATCTCGGGCGGCGGCGGCACGTCCCCAGAATCGCACGCCGCGAGGTAGGCGAGGATCATCCCGACGATGGCCGTATGCCGCATGATGCCCTCCCGCGATATTCGGTCCGCCTGTCTGGGCGCGCCTGAGGCGCGCCCCTCCCGGCGCGCCCCTCCGGGCCCGTCCGCCCATCTCCTTACCGCACCCGATGCCGCTCCAAGTACTCCAGGTCATCCTCGTCCACGCGCACCAGGTACACCACGTCGCGCCCGTGGCCGACCAGGCGGGTGCGCGCGGGGAAAACCACGCGTTCGACCAAGCGTCCGGTCACGTCGAAGATGTCGAACTCGGGACGGTTGAGGTCCTCCGTCGTTCGCTGCACCCAGAGGCGGCCATCAAGGCCCATGCTGACGGCATCACGCAGGAACGGGGGCAAGGTACTGGGCCAGGTGTCCGGCTCCTGCGCACGGGATGGCATGAGACGTCGTGACACAGCGCCGTCACGCGTGACCTGAATGCCGGGGTTCAACTGCCCCATTTGCTCCCGGTACCAGACCCGGTGTGCCTCGCCGACCCGGATCGGCCGGAACGCGATCGGTGTGCCCTGACGTACCGTCCCGTTCAATCCGACGATATCCACTCGGTAGGGATCGGGATGCACGATGGCCACCCGGCCGTCCGGCGAGGGAACCCACTGAATGAACGCCGGGAAAGCTGCGTGCGTCGGGCTGGCGCGTGAGATCATCGCCCCGCCAGGCATGATCCGCGCGGTCGGGTCGATGCGCCGGGGGATATAGCCCATGGTGTCGCGTCCGCACCCGCGGCCCCAGCGCTCGATCGCCGAGGCGTCGGTCTGCTCCAGCGTGCCATCCGGCAGCCGGCGCACATTCGACGCCACCGTGTAGAAGCGGCCGCTGGCGTCCACATGGGGAGTGACGAAGGCACGCCGGGTGGTATCGCCCGGCTCCCGGCAGGGGGCCCCACCACTCGGGTAGAGCAGTCCACCAGGTTCGCCTGCAGGGGAAATAGCCTTCAGGCTGCGGTTCGAGTTGTCGTACACGCCGGTGCTGTCGCCGCCGAGCGGCAGGAGTGCGGACGGGTTGAAGAACTCTCCTGGGCCCTGGCCCTCGCGGCCGATGCGGCGGCTCGAGGTCAGCCCGGAGTTCACCAGCATGATGGTGTTTTCGATGTTGTCGAGGACAATCACTCGCCGGTCGCTGAGCTCGCGGATCGCGATAACTCGGCTCCACTCCTGTTCCAGCCGCGCCTCGGGGCGCGAGAGGGTACGGGTGGGGACGGTTTGGGCGGGAATGGAGACCGCCGTCGCACCAGCGAACGCGAGTCCCGCCAAGCCAGGAAGCACGATAGTGCGCATGGTGACCTCCTTGTGTCTTGTCTGATCTTGCGGCTTAGCCCCGAGCATGAGACCGGGACAACTCCGGAGTCATCCCGAACCCGACCCCGAGCGGAGCGAGGGGGAGGGGAGGGATCTTACCTGCCGGTGCCGGTGGACAGCCTCGGGCCACCAGTAATGCGGGCAAGATCCCTCGGTCGAGCCTTGCGGCTCTCGCTCGGGATGACCCCGATGCCCCGCCAGCGCCCTGGAGGGGCACGCCCCTACCGTCGCGCCACCTCCGCCTCCGCCGCGATAAATCCAAACGACGCCCAATTCCCGCCAGCCAGCACCCGCTCCCAGACCCGGAACGCCTCGGCACGCCGGCCATTGTAGTAGTGCCAATTACCCAGCCCGTAGCCGGTACTGGCGTCCTGAAGGGCATCCCCCGAGGCCTGGGCAAAATCCGCTTCCGTCAGCAACCCCTTGTTGAGCAGCATCAAGCGATGGTACGCCGTGTTCTCGATGATGTCCAGCTCACGGGTGATCGGCTCCAGCACCCGCGCCGCCTCGGCGTCCCGCCCCATCCGCCGCAGCGTCATGTACAGCCAGTAACTCGTAGCCACCATCATGTCAGGGTTGGTGCTGACCTTCATCCCCTCCTGCCACGCGGGGAGCGCCTTGTCGAAGTCACCCTTGACGTAGTGGGTCAAGGCCAGGTGGTACCAGATGTTCGACTGCAACGTGCTGGTCGGAATGCCACGGGCATTGGGAAGGCCGTCGGGCTCCACTTGGTCCGGCTTGCCGCGCACCAGGGCCGCCGCCCGGTCAAAGTCCGCGATGGCGCGGTCGAATTCGCGCACCGAAAGCCAGCGATGGCCGCGGTGGCGGTACATCCGCGCATCCGTCGGGTGCGCGGCGATCCCCGCAGAGAAGATCGCGATGGCGTCGCGGTAGCGGCCGAGGTAGGCGGTGCGGCGGCCCCACCAGATCAGGGCGTCGGGGTCGGCGGGGTTGGCGAAGACGAGCTGCCGGGCCACCTCCAGTCGGGCCAGGTGACCGGTCCGCGCCGCCTCACTCAACTCCGCGGCGAACAGGGCTTCACCGCGCAGCGAGCGCGCCTCGGCGCCGGGGGGGAGGGGCTGGGCTGCGGCCGGGAAGGCGCCAATCAGCAGGAACAGGAGCAGGAATGTCCTAGCAGGTGTCATGGGAGTCCCCAAGGGGTCCGGAACGCGCGTTCGATATCCATACTATACCGTCATTTGGCGCTGTTCGCTCTCCCCCGCAACGATATGGTCGGCTTCGGCATCAAATCCATTCATGGACACCAGCCGCCAATCCGCCTGTCCGCCCGCCCGTCCGCCTTGCCGCCCGGCCCGCGGGCCGTATCTTCTCCCGTCCAGAAACCTGTTGTACCGAAAACCCGTCATGACGGAATCCATGCGCCTCCACCGCCCGCCAGCCATCTCCCGCTGTCAGGACATCTCCATGCGCCGTAACGTGTTACGCCTGCTGCCCCTGATTGTTGCCATCGTTGCCTCCCCGCTTGCTGGCCAGACTACCGGCACCCGCCCCGGCCCCGCCGAGGCAGGCGGCACCGGCTTGCCACTGCAGGCCAGCCGCACGGCGGACTTCACGACGAATCGGGTGAGCTGGATGTCGCTCGACGTGAGCCGCGACGGCCAGCGGATCGTCTTCGACATGCTCGGCGATCTCTACACCCTGCCGATCACCGGCGGAGTGGCCACGTCGCTGAGCCGAGGCCTGGCGTTTGAGTCGCAGCCGCGGTTCAGCCCCGATGGGCGGCGGGTGGCGTTCGTTTCCGACCGCAGCGGCGCCGACAACGTCTGGATCATGTCCCTCGACGGCCGAGACACGGTGCAGGTCTCCAACCGGCTCTCCGGCGCCTTCATCTCGCCCACCTGGACGCCGGACGGCAACTACATAGTGGTAAGCCGGGGCCAGCTGTGGCTCTACGATGTGACCGGCGGCGCGGGCACCCAGCTCACGCGTGCGCCCGCCGGCGCCATGCTCCTGGGCCCCGCTTTCGGTCCCGACGCGCGCTACGTCTACTACGCCCAGCGGCAGGGCGGCTGGCAGTACAACGCCGCCATGCCCCAGGCCCAGCTCGGGAGATCGTCATCTCATATGAAGGGAAAATCTGGCGGGTGCCGCTCGAGGGCACGCCAGTAGAGATCCCGTTCACCGTCAACGCCAGCGTGGCAATCGGCCCGCAGCTGAAGTTCGAGTACCCGATCGAGGACACTCCCACCTTTACCGCGCGCCAGATCCGAGACGCGGTGCCCTCGCCTGATGGCCGGCGCGTGGCCTTTTCGGCGCTGGACCGGCTCTACGTGGCCGACCTGCCGAACGGCACACCCCGCAGGGTGACCAACCAGGAGGTCGGCGAGTACTGGCCGACCTGGTCTCCCGAC
>JBHEPH010000040.1:7956-27166 GCA_046260395.1 Gemmatimonadales bacterium | reverse complement strand
ACCAGTACGAGTCGGTGCAGCGCGAGTCGTCCAACCAGGCGCAGCAGGAACTCGACGAGGTGCGTGAGCGGCTCCGCCAGCTGGCTGCCCGGCAGCAGCAGGAGAACGAGCGGATGCAGCGGATGGCCGACGCGCTCCGCGACCGGATGGGCCGCGAAAGCGGCAGCGGTGGTGGCGGTGGGTCGCAGCGGGAACTGGCCCGTCAGGCCGAGGAGGAGGCGCGCCGGCTGGAACGGCTCTCCCGCGAGCAGAACTCGCCGGAGCTGGCGGAAGCCGCGCGCCAAATGCAGCAGGCTGCCGATGACATGCGCCGCGCGGCCAGCGGCAACGAGTCGCAGGCCCGCAGCGCGCTCGATCGCCTGCAGCGGGCGGCCGATGGGCTGGAAAATGCCCGGTCGCAGGGGATGCAGGAGGGGATCCGTGACCTGGAGCGCCGCGCCCGTGAACTGCAGGAGCGCCAGGAGGAGGTCCGGGAGAATGTGGCCGGGTTGCCGGGCGCCACACCCGCCGATCGGAATGAGCGGATTCGCCGGCTGGACACGCGCAAGGAAGCGATGGCCGCGGAGGTGGACCGTCTCCAGGCCGACGCCGAGCGGTTGGCGCGTGATGCGCGCCGGGAGCAGCCGCAGGCTGCGTCTGGCTTGGAAGGCGCCGCAGGCGAGATCCGCGACAGCCGCCTGCGCGATCGGATCGCCTACTCGCGCAGCGTCATCCGCAGCGGGTCGCCCGAGTACGCCAACGAATTCGAGGGGCAGATCGGGGAGTACCTGGAGTCGGTCGCCGAACGCTTTGGTCAGGCGGCGGGTGCGGTGGGTGAATCGGCGGAGCGCCGCCAGGAGCGGGCACTGGAGCGGGCGCGGGAGCTGGTGCGGGGGTTGGAGTCACTCCGTGAGAGAACTGGGGAACAGGGACAGCAGGGAGAACAGGGAACAGGGAACAGGGAACAGCAAGGGCAACAAGGGGAGCAGGGAACAGGGAACAGGGAACAGGGACAACAAGGTCAGCAGGGGCAGGGTGGCCAGGGCCAGCAAGGACAACAGGGGCAGGGACAGCAAGGCCAACAAGGGCAAGGCCAACAAGGGCAAGGTCAACAGGGCCAAGGCGGCCAGGGGCAACAGGGGCAGGAACGTGGTCAGGGCGGTGGCGGCGGCAACGCGGATGACGCGAACGCGTCACCCACCGGCCAGCC
Organism: Gemmatimonadales bacterium; assembly: GCA_046260395.1. GTDB lineage: Bacteria > Gemmatimonadota > Gemmatimonadetes > Gemmatimonadales > GWC2-71-9 > JAWXBA01. The sequence continues at coordinate 25,977 of JBHEPH010000040.1, read as the reverse complement.
ACGCGCCAATGCCGGCGGCGACGCCCGTCAGTTCACGCGCGAATGGCAGCTCCGCCGCCGAGCCGCGGAAACGCTGCGGGATGAGCTGCGCCAGCAGGGCGTGGAGACTGGCGAACTCGATCGCGCCATCAATGACCTCCGCCGCCTGGAGAGTGGCCGCCCGCTGGCCGACCCCAGGGGCCTCGAAGATCTCCAGGCTGCATTGATCGACCGCCTCAAGACCTTCGAGTTCACCCTTTGGCGCCAGTTCCGCGCCGGCACCGAGGGTGGCCCCGCGCTCGGCACCGCCGGCCAGGTGCCGCCCGAGTATCGCGCGATGGTGGAGGAGTACTATCGGAGCCTGGCGAGACCGCGGCCGTAATAGGTAAGAGGTGAGAGGTAAGAGGTGAGAGGAAGAAACACGAAGGGCGGCTTTCCGTGACAGGAGGCCGCCCTTCATGCAGTTTCCTCTTACCTCTTACCTCTCACCTCTTACCATACTCGATGCTCGTCTAGTAGCGATAGTGGTCGGGCTTGTACGGCCCATCCACCGGCACGCCGATATACGCCGCCTGGTCGGCGGAAAGCTGCGTGAGCTTCACGCCGAGCTTGTCGAGGTGCAGGCGAGCCACCTTCTCGTCGAGATGCTTGGGCAGGGTGTAGACCTTCCGTTCGTATGAGTCGGCGTTCTGGTGCAACTCCATCTGGGCGATGACCTGGTTGCTGAAGCTCGCCGACATCACGAAACTCGGGTGCCCGGTGGCGCAGCCCAAATTCAGTAGCCGTCCCTCGGCCAGGATCAGCACGCTGTGACCGTCGGGGAAGACCCATTCGTCATACTGCGGCTTGATGTTGATCCGCTCGATTCCCTTCCAGTTCTTGAGCCCGGCCATGTCAATCTCATTGTCGAAATGGCCGATGTTGCCGACGATCGCCTTGTCCTTCATCCGTGCCATGTGCTCGACGTTGATGATCCCCTTGTTGCCGGTGGCGGTGATGAAGATGTCCGCGGTCTCAAGCACCGCGTCCAGCGTGGTCACCTGGTACCCCTCCATGGCGGCCTGCAGCGCGCAGATCGGATCGATCTCGGTGATCACCACCCGGGCGCCCTGGGCGCGCAGCGACTGGGCGCAGCCCTTGCCCACATCACCGTAGCCGCAGACCACCGCCACCTTGCCAGCCAGCATCACGTCGCTGGCGCGCAGGATGCCGTCGGTCAGCGAGTGCCGGCAGCCGTAGAGGTTGTCGAACTTCGACTTGGTCACCGAGTCGTTGACGTTGATGGCCGGGAAGAGCAGGGTTCCCGCCTGCATCATCTCGTACAACCGGTGCACGCCGGTGGTGGTCTCCTCGGAGACGCCACGGATGCCGGCCGCCACCTTGGTCCAGCGCTGGCCGTCGGCGGCCAGTGAGCGACGCAGCGTCTCGAGGATGATGCCGTACTCTTCGCTGTCGGCCGCCGGGTTGAACGCCGGCACCTTCTTCGCCGCCTCGAACTCCACGCCCTTGTGGATCAACAGCGTGGCGTCACCGCCGTCATCGAGCAGCAGGTTCGGGCCGCTGCCGTCAGGCCATAGCAGCGCCTCCTCGGTGCACCACCAGTACTCCTCCAGCGTCTCGCCCTTCCAGGCAAAGACCGGCACGCCGGCCGGGGCATCCACCGTGCCGCTGCCCACCGCCACCGCGGCGGCGGCATGGTCCTGGGTCGAGAAGATGTTGCAGGAGACCCAGCGCACGTCCGCACCCAGCTCGGTCAGGGTCTCGATCAGCACGGCGGTTTGCACCGTCATGTGCAGCGAGCCCATGATCTTGGCGCCGGCCAGCGGCTGCTCACCGCGAAACTCGTCGCGCAGCGCCATCAGGCCAGGCATCTCATGCTCGGCCAGGCGGATCTCCTTGCGGCCAAACTCGGCCAGGGAAAGATCCTTCACCTTGAAGGGCTCGCGGCCAGCGTCGCGGGCCTGGGCGAAGGGGTGAGGGGCGGTCATGGTGGTCAAGGCGTGCCTCGGGGTTGGGGAAGATCGGGCATTCCGGAGGAATGCCCATACGCGGAAATTGGGGATGCTTTGCTGGGCTCGCGATGCTGCCCCGCGCGAGCGGCAGCAATGAAAAGGCCCGGTCCCTTGCCGCGCGGGTCGCTCGGCAGCGGGTGGTAGCGCAGGCAGTCGGCATCAAAGCCGGCTTCCATCAGCAGCCGGCGCATCTCGCGCTCGGAAAAGCCGAGCCATTGGTGGCCCATGTCGTCGCGATATTCCTCGCGGTCGTGGGGGACCATGTCCACCACCACCAGCGGCGCGCCGGGTCGCATCACCCGACGGGCCTCGCGCAGCACGCGCGCCGGGTCGGCCACATGGTGCAGCACCAGCGCAATCATTGCGGCGTCAAGCGAGGCATCTTCAATCGGCAGCGCCTCGAGCTCGCCCAGGCGGAACTCCACCCGCGGTGCATCGGCCAGGCGTGCCGCTGCTGCGTCGAGCATCTCCTGTTCGGCGTCCACGGCGATCACCTTCGCCACGAATGGCGCCAGCGCCTCGCTCATTTCGCCGGTGCCGCAGCCCAGGTCGCCCACAGTCCAGGACGGATCGAGCAGCGCAGCCAGCGCCGGCGCACTGGCGCGGGGGCCATAGAGGTCTTCGCGGAGCCGGTCCCAGCGAGCGGCGGCGGTGGAGAAAAACTCGCGACTTCTGGTGCGTCGGGCCTGGAGTACTTCCTCGAGGCGGCGGGCGTCCTGGCGTGCTGCCGGCGATTCGGCGAGGGAGTTCCGGATGGTGGCCCAGACGGATTGGGCTGCGCCGTCGAGGTCGTCCAGGTCCAGGCGGTACCAGCGGCTGGTGCCTTCGGCGCGGGACTGGACCCATCCCTGGTCGGCCAGGACGCGCAGGTGGCGGCTCACTGAAGACTGCGGAAGTTGTGTTACCGCAACGAGTTCCGTCACCGTCAACTCGTTGGAGCCGAGCACGCCCAAGAGCCGAGCCCGGGTGGGGTCGGCGAGGACGGAGAGCTGGGCGAGGATCACGGGGGCGGCAGTCATAATATCCTTGTATCCGGATATTAAGATGTATGGCGGATTTACGCAAGGGGGTGGGGAGAAGGGAACAGGGAACAGGGAACAGGGAACAGGGGAGGGAACAGGGAAGAGGGGCCCTTCGGACAACGGAGTCATCCCGAAGCCCGCGGAGCGGGCGAGGGATCTTCTTACCCGGGCACAGCCGACTGGGCAGCCCACCAGCGACGCCGACAAGATCCCTCACCCTGTCCAACGTTTCCCTCAGGAACAGCATCCAATCCTCCGTACCCGTACTGACGACCCTGACACCGGGAGCTAACCCCATGCAGCACAATACCGTCCGCCTCCTCCACCGGCTGGCCGCCCTTGCCACTGTAGCCACCATGGCCCTGAGTGCCGCCCCGTCAGCCCAGGCCCAGCGCAGTGATGACAGCCGCCCCTGGCTGGAGCGCTGCCGCGACGGCTGGGGCGATCGCGACCGCGCCGTCGCCTGCCGCGAGCAGGAGCTGACCATGCCGGTGACCGGCGGCGAATTATCGGTCAACGCTCGGCCGAACGGGAGTATCACGGTGGTGGGCAGCAACCGCCGGGACATTCATGTCACCGCCCGCATCCAGGCGCAGGCGCGCAGCCAGTCGGACGCGGATGCGCTGATGAGCGAGATCGCAATCGTGACCGACCGCGGCCTGCGCGCCGAGGGGCCCCGGGCCGGCCGGGATGAGGGATGGTCGGTGAGCTATGTGATCGAGGTGCCGCGGGAGATCGACCTGACGCTCAGCTCCACCAACGGCGGGGTCAATGTCCGGGAGGTCACCGGCCGCCTGGAGATGTCCACCACCAATGGCGGCATCACGCTGGCCAGTGTGGCGGGTGACGTGCGGGGCCGCACCAGCAACGGTTCGGTGAACGTGACATTGGAAGGGGACCGCTGGCAGGGCCAGGGGCTGGACGTCCAGACCACCAACGGAAGCGTCCGGCTGTACGTGCCGGAGCGCTACCACGCCAACCTGGAGGCTGGCACCACCAACGGCGGGATGAATTTCGACTTTCCGGTCACCGTGCGCGGCCGCATCTCGCGGCGCATGGAAACTCAGCTCGGCGATGGCGGCGCGCTGATCCGGGTGATGACGACGAATGGCGGGGTGAGGGTGGCGCGGAAGTAAGAAGGGAGAAGCGAGAAGTGAGAAGCAACACGGGAGAACGGGTAAGAAGGTAGGAAACGAAGCGGTGTCGTGAAGACGAGAAGTGAGACAGCCCAGCCTGCTGGGTCTCTTGCTTCTCCCTTCTTGCTTCTCGCTTCTCGCTCAATACCTTCCCCCATCCCCCAACGGAGCACTCGATGCCCGACCCCCGCATGGTCCCGCTGACATCCTGGCGTGAATTCCCTGAGCCGGAGATGATCGCGCGGGCAGTGGCGTTCCGGGAGGAGCTGGAGCGGCGGCGCACGGTGCGGATGTTCAGTGAGCGGCCGGTGCCACGGGAAGTGATCGAGGAGTGCCTGCGGGCTGCGGGTACCGCACCCAGCGGGGCCAATTTGCAGCCGTGGCACTTCGTGGTGGTGACAGATCCGACGATGAAGCGGCAGATTCGGGAGGCCGCGGAAGAAGAGGAGCGGGAGTTCTACGCGCACCGGGCGCCGCCCGAGTGGCTGGCCGCGCTGGCGCCGCTGGGTACCGACGAGCACAAGCCCTACCTGGAAACGGCGCCGTACCTGATTGCCATCTTCGGCCAGCGCTACGCGGTGGGCGCCGATGGCGCGCGCCACACCCACTACTACGTCAGCGAATCGGTGGGCATTGCCACCGGATTCCTGATCGCGGCGCTGCACCACGCGGGACTGGTGACGTTGACGCACACGCCGAGCCCGATGGGATTCCTGAACGAGGTGCTGGAGCGGCCGGCCAACGAGCGGCCGTTTCTGCTGCTGGTGGCGGGGTACCCGGCGGAAGGGGCGGTGGTGCCGGAGATCAGCAAGAAGGCGTTGGGGGAGATTGCGACGTTCAGGTAGGAAGGGAGAAGTGCACGGTCAGCAGGGAGCCGTGAGCCGTGAGCCGCAAACGCTCTGGCAAAGGCATCCTTCGCTTGGCACCCCACTGCTCCCTGCTCCCTGCTCCCTGCTTACTGCTTACTGCTTACTGCTCACTGCTTTCCCGCATCTCCCTTGCCACCTGCTCCACCCGCTCCATCACCCGCAGCAGGTTGCCGCCCCACAATTTGCGGATCTGCTCCTCCGAATAGCCGCGCCGCACCAGCTCCACCGTCACATTCAACGTCTCCGCGGCGTCGTTCCACCCCGTCACCCCGCCGCCGCCGTCAAAGTCCGAACTGATCCCCACATGGTCAATGCCGATCAGCTCGACCATGTAGTCAATATGATCCACGAAGTCCCGGATCGTGGCGCGCGCCGGCGGGGGGAACTTCCGGTTGACTTCCTCCAGCAGGGACTGGTACTCGGTCCGCCGTTCCTCGGAGAGCGACTGCATCGTGCCGGTGCCCTGGGGCGCCAGGTTGAACTCGCGGCGCAGGTTGGCCAGCGCCTGGTCGCGCTCGGGGGTGGGCGGCGGGATCCGCACGTAGCTGTTGAACGCCACCGTCTGCACCACGCCGCCGTTCTGCTGCACCATCCGCAGCTCGGCGTCATCCAGGTTGCGGCTGCTGTTGGCCAGCGCCCGCGCCGAGGAGTGCGAGGCGATCACCGGGGCGCGGGAGAGCAGCATCGTCTGGCGGTTGGCCTCGCGGCTCGGATGCGAGATGTCTATCATGATGCCCAGCCGGTTCATCTCCGCCACCACCTGGCGGCCCAGCTCGGAGAGGCCGTTGTGGCGCCAGACATTGTCGCGCTCGCCAGTGTTGGAATCGGAGAGATGGTTGTGGCCGTTGTGCGCCAGCGACATGTAGCGGGCGCCCAGGTCGTAGAAACGCTGGACATTGGTGATGTCCTCGCCGATCGGGTAGGCGTTCTCCACGCCGATCAGGATCGCCCGCTTGCCGCTGGCGTGGATCCGCCGCACATCGGCTGCCGTGAGCGCCAGCTCGGCCCGGTCAGGCGTCAACTCCTTTACCAGCCGGTGGATCGCCTCGAACTTGGCCATCGCCACGCCCTGCGCGCGCGCAAACCCGGCCGGCGTGAAGTCCTGCTGCTGGCCGGTATAGACAATGAGGAAGGCGGCATCGAGCCCGCCTTCCTCCATCTTGACGATGTCCACCTGGGTGGGCAGCCGAGTGGCATAGTTCCGCTCAGGGGTGAAGTTGAGCGGGTTGATGTCCACGTGCGTGTCAATCGTGATGACCCGCTCGTGGATGGCGCGGGCCCGCTCCAGCAGTCCGGGGTCGGGCTGCCCCGGGCCAGGGTTGCCACCACAGCCCAACAGGACCGCGGCGCCGACAGCCGCCCGCCCGCTCACGGTAAGCCGCTGCATGATGGAGCCTCCCCGCGCCGGGGCGCGGTCAGAAGGTGACCTCGCGCTCGGCGATGCCGCCGCGCGTGCTGCTGAGCCGCAGCGTCATCCGCCGCGACGCGGGCGTGTCGCCGGCCACGAGGCGCAGGGTGATCGTCTGGGTGTCGTTGCCACCCAGCCAGAATTGTGGCGCCTGGCCGATGACCCGGCTGCCGGGGCCGCTGAAGCGCGCGGTGACCATGTCGGGCCGGACGATCTTGACCTGCTTGGCCTGCTCCAACGCGGTGGGGATCCGCCCACTGTTGCGGACGGTCACCTGCACCTCATGCGTGGCGCCATCCTCGGCGTTGCGCACCGCCGTCACCCGCGCGTTGGTGATCTCCAGCTTCGGGAGCGACATCGCCATGTAGAGGTTGAAGAGGGCCTGGTTCCTGGCCCACTTCTCGACCCACTCCGGCGGCCCGTTCTGGCTCCAGAACTTGGGGTTCATGCCGCCAATCTCGACCTCGCCAAGCTGGGGATGGTGGGCCTTGTTCCAGCCGAGGAAGCACTTGCCTGCGTATTCCTCGTCGCAGTAGCGGAGCACCTCGTACTGGTCGATGTTGCCGTCACCGTTGTAGTCCCGCTCGCGGCCGCCGTTCCAGAGCTCGTCACCATACCAGATGGCGCCATACTGGAAGTAGCCCCAGTCAGGGCCGTGCCCGAAGAGTGAGCTGGGGTTGCCCCCGCCGCGGGTGGCGTAGGTCCGATAGACGTCGCCGGCCCAGGGATAGTTGGTGATCGAGAGCCCGACGGAGTCCATGTGCTTGAGCAGTGCCAGGTCCGCGGCGTGGACGCACTCGGTCTCTTCGCAGGTGGAGGGGCCGCGCAGGTGCATCGGGACGGAGGTGTCCATCGAGTTGGACACACTGACGTTGGGATGCGCCAGCAGCCAGAGCACCACCGTGCGGGTCTCCGGCTCGGAGAGCGGATACTCGCCGGCGCCGAACTGGGTGTAGCCGCGGCCGGTGCTGTCGCCGCCAGTGTCGTGGCGCCAGTTGTAGGGGTAGTTGCGGTGGAGGTCCAGACCACCGACGCCATCCTCGTTGTAGCGGCCGTCGCCGTCGTTGTCGATCCCCTCGGGGTAGACGCGATAGTCGCCGTTGCCCGTGCCCACCGCGCGCATCAGGCGGCCCTTGGGGTCCAGCGAGTCGATGACGTGGGTGCCGTTGCCGGCGCCGACATGCTGGCGCATCGAGGTGATGAAGCCGTCGCCGTCGAGGTCCTCGCCCGGGTCTTCGTCGAGCAGGCCATCGCCGTCGTTGTCCTGGGGCCGCACGCTGCTGCGGTTGGTCTGGGCGGTGAGGCGGTACATATCCGAGCCGTCGGGGTTGTTCAGCGGCCGCAGGTGGATCGCCTTCTCATCCAGGAGCCGGGTGATGTCGGCGTCGGTGCCGTAACTCTCGATCAAGTGCCACATCAGCCAGAGCACCGACTCGGTGGAGGTGATCTCGCCGGAGTGACGGCCGCCGTCGAAGAACGCCGCCGGCTTGTCGGCATGGCGGCCGGTGGACTTGTTGGTGAGCGTCATCTGCAGGATCGGTACCCCGCCGAAACTCTTGCCCACTTCATACAGGTCCACGATCTCCGGGTGTTCCGCGGCCCACTTGTGCATCCACCACTCGATCTCCTCGCGGGTGTGGTAGTGCAGGAAGTCCATCACCCCGGGGACCTTGGGCTTCACCGCGTCATAATTGGCCAGCGGGAAGGCGCTGGGCCCGTGCCGCTGCCCGGGCACCATGTGGACCCGATCCGCTCCGGGAGTGACCGGGGGCTGGCCTCCGCCGAACCCGCCGCCGCCTCCACCCCCCTGGGCGGCGAGTGGCAAAGCCAGGGTCATCAGGGCGAGGGTGGTGAGGGTACCACGGGTGACGGGACGGGACATGCGCAGGGCTCCGGAAGAGGAAGGTGTGGGAGAACTCATCGAGAATCGCGACGCGTCTGGCGTCGCTGCCCACGCGCGCCGGCATGGGCCTGGATGCGGGTCTTGCCGGCCGCTTCCATCTGGCCTGCCTTCTGTGCACCCCGCGCCGAGAACGAATGGACCTTGCCAGCCACGATGCGGGCATCCTCGCGCCGCGCCGCGCGGGCCACGCCTCGCCGGGCCTTGGCGGTCAACTTCGCGGTCTTCGCGGCCTTGGCCTTGGAAACCTTGGCCTTGCCGGCCAGCTTCCTGGCCGCGGTTCGTTCGACCACCGCCAACTGCCGCTCATAACGCTCCCGCGCCTCGGCGAAGATCTGGGTCTTGAGCGCAGTGTTCTTGTTGCCCTGTGCCGGACGGGTGCTCCGGGCGCCACGCTTGCCCCGTGCCTCCCCGGCCTGGCGGCGCTCCAGCGCCCGGTATTTGTCCTGCAGCGCCCGGGCTCGTGCCACCTTGGCCTTCAGTCGGTAGGGGGGCAACTCCTTGAGGGCGGGAGCGCGGCTGGAGGCCACCAGGGTCCATTCCTGGGCGGTGCAGAGTTTCCGGGCAACTGCGGCAGATATAGCCATCAACGTTCTCCTTGGAATCCATGAAGGTAGCCCCCAGGAGCTTGGCCACACGGGTCTGGTGAACTGGAACGCCAGCGTCGCACCTCGGCGAACGTTGCCGCCCACTGATGTGCCTTGGGAGCCGGCCGTCCGAGTCTGTGCGGTGAATGCATGGAATGTACGCCCGATTGCCGGTGTGCAGAACCCTGCTCCCCGGGGCCCCCGGGCGCTTCAGACACATGAAGATGTTACGTGGCAGGCGGTTGCCGCGTTGACCAGCCGAAAGCCCCCGTACCGGGTGGGCCTGAACGAAGCTTCATGCGGCTCCTGCACGTCACTTCATCGACTGGTCGACATCTTCCTCATGGGATGACCCCCCATTGTCCGGGGGCTCGTTGCGGGAGGAACCGATGGACGCAGGTCCGCGTACCGCTCCGCCGATGTCGCCTTCTGGAGGCCTGGCCAGGCTCCTGGAAGCTGAGGCGCGCCTGGATGACCAGGTGGCGGAGTCGCTGGGTGAGGCCGAGGCGGTGGTCGCGGCCGCGCACGCGGCCGTGGCCCAGCGGCTGGCGGAGGTGGAACACGAGCTTGCCGCCATTGGGCAGGAGGAGGTCGCCAGCCTTGATGCCGCCTCCCAGGTGCGCCGCGCCGCGATCGAGGCGCGCGCTGCGGCGTATGCCGCCCATCATGACCATGCGGCCACCGGGCAGCTCGAGACGCTCGTCGCCCTGGCGGTGTCCGCGGTCCTTCAGGACGCCAACGAGGGAGGGTCCGCATGATCCTCCCCATGGCCCGGGTTCGCGTCCTCGGGCCACGCCATCAGTTCGAGCCTGCGCTCGACGCCCTTCAGGACGTCGGGATGCTGCACCTGGTGACGCCCTCTCCCGTGGCATCGCTCCGTCCGGTCCGGCTGAACAGCCGCGAGGAACGCCTCGAGGGCCGGCTCGGGCGCATCCGCACCGACCTCGACACCGTGCTCCAGCACCTGGGTGAGCCTGTGGTGCTCCGCCCGTCCTCCACCGAGCCGGCCACGACGACCCAGCTCGCCCGCTGGGCGCGGCGGGGTGATCGGCTGCGCCGGGAACTGACCCAACTCGATGCCGAGTGGCGCCGGCTGGAGGAACACCGGGCGGAGCTGGTCCGGTATCAGCGGTTTGCATTGGCCTTCGAGGCGCTTCGCGAGGGCGCTGCCACCGGCCGGGCGCTGCACGCCTACCAGTTGGTCCTGCGCGCCGGTGATCATGCCGCCGCCACCGCGCTCCGGGACGGCCTGGCGCGGGCCATCGGCGACCAGTTCCTGTTGGAGACGAAGCTGCTCGAGGGTGGTGAGACCGCCGTCCTCCTGATGGTGCCCCGCCATGACCGGTCCACCGTGGACCGCCTGCTGGTGCAGGCCGGCATCCACGAGCTGCCGGTGCCTTCCGAGCTTGCCGGCACACCGGAAGCCTCGGTGATGACGGTGCTGCCCGCGCGCCGGGCCGAGCTGGAGGCGCGGATGCGCGCCATCGAGGCACGCCGCGAAACGCTCAGGCGCTCCGAAGGATCGGGCCTGCGCCAGGCGCTGGCGGGGGTGGAAGACCGTCGACTCGAGCTGGGGGCGCGGCAGCAGGCGGTCGAGTCGGCGCGCAGCTTCGTGGTGGAGGGCTGGGTTCCCGCACCACGGGTGGCCGCGCTCACCAGGCTGTTGGGGGAGCAGCTTGGCGAGACGGTGTTGGTGGAGGAACTGGCCCGCGAGGAATGGTCAGCCGAAGATGCGCCGGTCGTCCTGCAGAACCCGACGCTGTTCAAGCCGTTCGAGGTGGTGACGGGGATGATGCCGTTGCCCCACTACGGCACCATCGACCCGACACCGTTCGTGGCCGTCTTCTTCCCGATGTTCTTCGGCCTGATCCTGGGTGACATCGCCTACGGACTCTTTCTGGCGCTGCTCTCCGGTCTCCTCCACTGGAAGTCGAAGCCGGACACCACCCTGCGCGCGGTGGCACGGGTGGGCGGCGCCTGTGCGGCGTTCACGATCGGCTTCGGCTTCCTCTTCGGGGAGTTCCTCGGCGACCTCGGGCACCGACTTCTGGGGCTCCATCCCATCCTGCTCAATCGCGAGGAAGCATTGCTGCCGTTCCTCGGACTCGCCGTGGCCATCGGAGCCGTGCATATCACCCTCGGCCTGGTGCTCGGCGTGGCCAACAGTGTGCGCGGCCACCCGCGCCAGGCGCTGGGGCGGGGCCTGGCCCTGGTGATGCTGGCGCTGGTGGGCGTGGCGTTGCTCGGCGCGCTGCAGGTGCTGCCCGGCGCGTTCTTCACGACCGCGGTGATCGCCCTGCTGGTCATCTTTCCGATCCTGATCGTGGTTGAGGGGATCATTGCGCCGATCGAGTTCCTCTCCACCATCAGCAATATCCTCAGCTATGCCCGCATCATGGCGCTCGGCACCGCGTCGGTGATGATGGCCGTCGTGGCCAACCGGCTGGTCGGCGCCTTCGGCGGCGCCGTGATTGGCGTGCTGTTCGGGCTGCTCTTCCACCTCGTGAACTTTGCGCTCGGGGTCTTTGCGCCGACGATTCACGGTTTGCGGCTGCACTACGTGGAGTTTTTCGGGAAGTTCTACAGCCCGGGCGGGCAGCGATACGCGCCCTTCGGGCACTGGCGGCCAGACGGCACCCCGTCGGCCTGAACAAGGGAGTACGACATGGACAGCTTCTGGATCACGTTCGCGGCCGCCCTGGCCATCGGCATTCCGGCCCTGGCCACGGCGTGGGCGCAGTCGCGCATCGGGCCCGCCATCGCCGCCAGCCTGGCCGAAAAGCCGGAGCTCAGCACCACGGCCATCCTGCTCGTGGCGATCCCCGAGACGATGGCGATCCTTGGGTTCGTCGTCGCGGTGCTGATCATGCTGCGGGCCGGCGGCTGAGGCCATCATGGGGCTGGATGCCCTGCTGGCCGCGCTGGAGCGCGAGGCAAGCGCCGAGACCGACCGGCACCTGAGTACCGCGCGCGCGGAGGCTGAGCGCATCCGCGAGGCCGGCGAGGCGCGTGCGGCCGCGCTGGTGGCGGCCCGGCGGCGCGAGGTCGCGGCCGACCACGCCAAGCGCAGCACCGCGGAGATGACTGCCGTGGTGCGTGCCGCGCGCGTCCAGGAACTTGAGGCCCAGGCGTCACTGCTGGCACAGGTCCGGGCCCGGACTCGTGACGTGCTGGCGGTTGCTCCGCTCCGGGAGTGGCAGCCGGCGCTGCCCACCCTCCTGGAGGCAGGTCTGCGCTTTGCCGGGGAGGGGGAGGGGGAGGTGGAGGTCCGTTGTTCGCCCGCCGCCGAGGCGGCCGTGCGCCAAGCCTTGGCCGGCCGCGCGGATGTACAGGTGGTGGCGGATCCGGAGCTGCCGGCGGGAATCGAGGTGCGCCGCATCGACAACACCATGCGCGTGCGCCTGACGCTGCCGGATCGCCTCGATGCGTTGTGGCCGGCCATTCGGCTGGCAGTCCTCGACGCGGTGGGTGCCCCGTGATTCCCCTCTGGGACGACGTCAACGCGCGCGCCCGTGGGCTCGGCACGCGACTGCTGACCGCACCACAGGTGCGGGCGCTGGCCACCCTCGGGGATGTGCAGGACGTCGGTGAGCGGCTTGCCCGGCATGGGTACGGAGTCGCGGAACTTGGTCCGCTGGTGACGGTCGAGGGACTCGACCGCCTGGTGGGACGGGTGGCCGGCGCCCGCATGGCCCTCCTGGCTCGCTGGCTGGGGCCGCGGACGCGCTGGGTGCGTGGCGTGTTCGAGGCTGCCGATCGCGATGCCCTGCGGGCCCTGGTGCGTGGCATTGCCCAGGGCGCGATGCCGGCCACCATGCTCCGTGGCCTTACGCCCACGCCGATGCTTCCGGAACAGCTGCTGGAGTCGCTCGCCCAGTCGCCATCACTCGAGGTGCTTGGCCGCCGGCTGGCACGCGCCGGTCACCCCTATCACCCGGTCTTTCGCCGGGAGGCGAACGCCACGGCGAAGAACGAGGTCCTCAGGCTGGAACTTGGCCTGCGTCGCTGCTTTGCGGAGCGCGCGCGGGAAGGCGCTCGTCGCGGGGGGAAGGCGGTCCGTCGGCTGGCCACCGAGGTCGTGGACCATGAGAACCTGACCGCCCTGCTGCTTGAGGATGCCTGGGGTGTGGAGATCGGCCCGGACGACCTCTTCATCAGAGGAGGACGAATCCTCTTCCGCGAGCGGTTCATGGCGATTGCCGCGCAGCCCGACGCGGAGGACCGCCGCACCAGCCTGCGGATGGCATTCCGCCGCACCATCACCGGCACCATGCTGGCCGACCCCGGGCTGAACGTGGCCGGACTGGAGCTCGGGATGCGCCGCGGCCGCCTGCGGGCCGCGCGCCAGGCGATGCGCACCGACCCACTCGGGGTCTGGGTGCTCGTGTGGGTGGCGCTGCGCATCGAGGCCGAGGCGTACAATCTCCGCCGCATCCTGCGCGGGCTCTCGCTTGGTGCGCCGGTAGGTGCGATGCACGACGGACTGGTGCAGGCGTCATGATCACCACGGTGGAAGTCCTCTGCCGACCGGAGGTTGCCCCGGGCTTTGCGTTGACGGGGGTGACTGTGCGCGCCGTGCCGGCGGGGGAGGACGTCGCGGCGGCGATCACCGAGGCGTCTGCCCGTGAGGAAACGGGCGTGTTGCTTGTCGAGGACCGGCTCTACCAGAGCCTGGGGGAGGAGACCCGCCGGCGCGTGGACCGGATGACCCATCCGGTCGTCGTTCCGTTTCCGTCGCCGTCGTGGGAACCGGGCGCCGCGGCTGAGGCCTATGTCGTGGAACTGCTCCGCCGCGCCATTGGTTACCGGGTGAGGCTGTCATGACCACGCCACGCGTCATCCGTGTCACCGGCGCGCTCGTCGAGGCCATCCCGCTGCCTGAGGCAGCGCTGTATGAGGTGGTACACGTGGGGCCGCGTCACCTGCTTGGTGAGGTGATTCGGGTGCGGGGTGAGGTGGCCACCATCCAGGTCTTCGAGGATACGGCTGGCCTGGCGCTCGAATCAGAGGTGGTGCCGAGCGGCACGTCGCTACGTGCCAGGCTCGGGCCCGGCCTGCTCGGCGCGGTGCTGGATGGCATCGGCCGTCCGCTGGAACAGATCGCGGAGCGTGACGGCAGCTTCCTGGCTCCCGGCACCATGGCGCCGATGCTGGACGAGGCGAAGCCGTGGCGCTTTACGCCATCGCGCACCGCGGGTGAGGTCGTCCAGGGTGGTGATGTCCTTGGTCATGTCGAGGAGCGCGGCGGCCTGAAGCTGCCAATCCTCGTACCGCCCTCCATCGCGGGCACGCTCACTCGGCTGGAGGCCGGTGAGTTCACCATCACCGACGAGATCGGGGCGCTTGAGGACGGCACGCCGCTCCACCTGGCGCACGACTGGCCGGTGCGCGTGCCGCGCCCTGTGGCGTCGTGGCTGCCGGCGACACGGCCGTTCGTCACCAATCAGCGGGTCTTCGACTTCCTCTTTCCCGTGGCGGAAGGCGGCGCAGTGGCGGTGCCCGGTGGCTTCGGCACCGGCAAGACGGTCATCGAGCAGTCACTGGCGCGTCATGCCGAGGCCGACGTGGTGGTGTACATCGGTTGCGGCGAGCGCGGCAACGAAATGGCCGAGGTGCTCGAGGAGTTTCCCGAACTCGAGGATCCGCGCAGCGGTCATCCATTGATGGATCGCACCGTGCTGGTGGTCAACACCTCCAACATGCCCGTCGCCGCGCGCGAAGCATCCGTCTACCTGGGGCTGACCATCGCCGAATACTTCCGCGATCTCGGCTTGCGCGTGGCGCTGATGGCCGACTCGCTGTCGCGCTGGGCCGAGGCGCTCCGCGAGATCGGCTCCCTCCTCCGCGAGATGCCCGGCGAGGAGGGTTATCCCACCTCGCTCGGCAATCGCCTCGGCAAGCTCGCCGAGCGCGCGGGTCGCGTGCACGCGCTGGGCCGGCCCGAGCGAGACGGCGCCGTCACCATGATCACCGCGCTCTCGCCACCGGGAGGCGACTTCGCCGAACCGGTGACGCAGGCGGCGGTGCGGGTGGCGGGCGCGCTCTGGGCGCTCGACCCGGCGCTGGCCCAGCAGCGACAGTTCCCCGCCGTGGACTGGGAAACCAGCTATTCGCTCCAGGCCGAAGCGGTGCGCGATGACTTCGAGACCCTCGGCGGGCCGGGGTGGGGCGAGCTGCGGGAGTGGGCACTGACGCTGCTGCAGCGGGACCGCGAACTGCGGGACGTGGCGGCGCTGGTGGGCCCCGACGCCCTGGAGGACCGCGATCGCCTGCTGCTCGAGGTGGCCCGCTGGGTGCGTGAGCTGCTGATCGGCCAGAGCGCCTACGATCCGGCGGACATGTCCTCGCCGCCACCGAAGACCTGGGCAATCGCCACGCTGTTGCGCGAGGCGCACCGGCGTGCCGAAGAGAGCATCGGCCAGGGAGGCACCGTGGCGGCGATGGATCTGGTGGCGGTGCGCCGGGCCATTGCTGAGGTGCGCGCCGCAGTCGGAGACGGCGTGACTCCGGCGGCGGATCAGGCACGGACGGTGTTCGACCGCACGTTCGTGATGGTACCGGAGGTGGCTCGATGAAATCCGTCGCGCGGGAATACCTGGGCGCCGCCTCGGCGGCTGGCCCACTCGTCTACCTCGAGGGCACCCACCACGCCGCGCTCGGTGAATGGGTGGAACTGGAGATGACCGGCCTGCCCACGCGCCGCGGCCAGGTCATCGAGGTGGGACGCACGCTCACCGTGATCCAGGTGCTGGAGGAGACGATCGGGTTCGCGCCTGGTGTGGCACGCATCACCCTGACCGGCGCACAGGCCGAGGCCGACGTGGGCGAGGCGCTGCTCGGTCGCGTGCTCTCGGGGCTCGGCAAGCCGCTGGATGGGCTGCCTGCGCCGGTGGGCTCGGCACGGCGCCAGGTCTGGGCTGCCCCGATGAACCCCGTCCGCCGCCGCCGGCCCACCGAAATCATCGAGACCGGCATCTCGGCCATTGACGGGATGAACACCCTGGTGCGCGGCCAGAAACTGCCGATCTTTTCCGGTGCCGGGTTGCCGGGGCTGGAGCTTGCAGCTCGCGTGGTGGAGGGCGCCCGCATGCCCGGTGACGAGCCGTTCGCGGTGATCTTCGTCGGCACCGGCATCACCCAGCGCGAGGCGGATGCGTTCCTGCGTCGCTTCTCAGGCAGCGCGGCGATGGATCGCAGCACCTTCTACCTGAACCGCGCCGGTGACCCGACCATCGAGCGGCTGCTGGCCCCGCGACTGGCGCTGGCGCAGGCGGAGCACCTGGCCTTTGACTGCGGCCGTCACGTCCTGGTGGTGATGGCCGACTTTACCCAGTACTGCGAGGCGCTGCGGGAGATCGGCGCGGCGCGCGGCGAAATTCCCGGCCGCCGTGGCTACCCGGGATATCTGTATACAGACCTGGCCACGCTGTTCGAGCGGGCCGGCGTGCTGCGTGACCGCCCCGGCTCGGTGACCCAGCTGCCGATCCTGTCGATGCCGGACGATGACATCACCCATCCGATTCCGGACCTGACCGGCTACATCACCGAGGGGCAGGTTGTGTTGAGCCGCGAACTCGACCGTCGCGGTATCCAGCCACCGATTGATGTGCTGCCGTCACTCTCGCGACTGATGAGCGCTGCAATCCGTGCCGGCACGGTGCCGGGTCACCGAGCCTGGACCGACCAGCTCTATGCGTCGTATGCCCAGGGACGCGAGGCCCGGCTCACCGCGGCGATCGTCGGGGAGGCCGGCCTGATGCCGTCGGACCGCCGGGCGCTTGGCTTTGCCGATCGCTTCGAGAAGGAGTTCATCCACCAGGGCTCAGCCGGCCGGCGCAGCCTGGCCGAGACGATGGCGCTCGGCTGGGAACTGCTCGAAGCGCTGCCGCGTGAGGATCTGCTGCGGATTCCCGATGCCGTCTGGACCGAGCGGCAGCAGGTGACGTCATGAGCAGCGCCCGCGGCCCGGCCCCCACCCGCTCCAACCTGCTCCGGTTGCGCCGACGCCTGGGCCGGGTGGAGAAGGGCGTGGAGCTCCTGACCCGGAAGCGGCAGGCGCTGGTAAGCGAGCTGTTCAAGGTGGCCACGCCCGCCATCGAGGCGCGCGGCCGGGTGGAAACCGAGGCGGCGGCGGCGTGGCCCGCCCTGGTCGAGGCGCTCGCCGCCGAGGGTGGTGATGCGCTGGAGCGCCTGGGAGCGCCGCGGCGCACGATCGAGGTGGAGGTGACTGCAAGCGAGTTGTGGGGTGTGACCACCGGCACGGTGGAACGGGTGACGCCGGTGCGCCGCAGCCTGAGTGGACGGTCGCAGGCACCGGGTCTTACCGGAGCGGCGGCGGCGGTGGCCAGCGACCGCTTCGAGGCGCTGCTCGAGCAGCTGCTTGATGCGGCCTCCTCGGAACTGCTGCTGCGGCGGTTGGCCGAAGCGCTGGCGCGGACCTCTCGGCAGGTGAACACGCTGGAACGGCGAGTGGGTCCGGAGCTGGCGGCCTCGGTGCGCCGGATTCGGGGCGTGCTGGAGGAGCGGGAGCGGGACGATGCGGTGCGGTTGCGGAGGTTGGTGGGGAAGTGAGAAGTGAGAAGCGAGAAGCGAGAAGTGAGAAGTGAGCAGTGAGCAGGGGACGGGAAACGGGGAACAGGGAACAGGGAATAGGGAATAGGGAACAGAAAGAAGCGAGGGGTTAGTGTCCTGACTGGAGGGAACGATGATGCGGCTGGCGAATCGAGGGACGTGGGCAGTGATCCTGGGGCTGGTGCTTGGGGGGTGCGGTGGTGGCGGCGGGGAACCGCCGCCGGCGACAGCGGCGGAGCCTGACAGCCTGACCCTGACCCGAGCACGCGGGGCGGCGGATGCGATGGGTCAGGATCTCATCACCATGCTGATGGGCGCGCTGGAGCGCGGGGGGCCATCCGCGGCGATCGCCTTCTGTGCCGACTCGGCCCAGGTCCGATCGGCTCGACATGCCGCCGAGGGGGTCACCCTCCGGCGCGTGAGCGAGCGGGTCCGCAATCCGGAGAACCGGCCGGACGAACGGGAGCGTCGGCTCCTTGCGGTGATGGCCGATCACCACGCGGCCGGTGTGGGGCGGGAAGTCACCGAGATGTACAC
>JBHEPH010000040.1:0-7946 GCA_046260395.1 Gemmatimonadales bacterium | reverse complement strand
CGACGACGCAGGCGTGAGGCACCTGCAGTACCTCCGGCCGATCGTGGTGCAGGAGCGGTGCGTCACGTGTCACGGCGACCCGTCGGGGTTCCCGCGAGAGGTGCGCGCCCTCCTCGCGGAGCGCTATCCGGCTGACTCCGCCACCGGATACGCAGCGGGCGATTTCCGGGGCGCGATCTCGGTGCGCGTGGCCGTGAAGCCCTGAGCAGGGATGAGGGACAAGGGCAGGTTGGGATTGGGGGGCTCGGCCTTTTCCCGAACCCGCCGCCTCGGTATTGTGCAGCAGTCCCCCTGCCGGAGCATCCAGCCCGTGGTTGGTCGTGTCGTGGCGTGCGTCGTGGTCATGACGGTCTTCCTTTCCCCGCCCGCGGCTGACGCCCAGCGACGGGCGCCGCAGAGCGTCTCCGGCCCGTCAGCTCCGATGACGGAGGGGCCGTCGGAGGAGCGGATCTACCACACCATGCGGCGACAGTTGCGCGTGCTCCTGGCCGCGCAGGACGCCGTCCGCGCCGAGCGCGGGCGCTATGCGCCAGGCTTCGGCACTACCGGCGAAACCGTTGCCTTCACCCCACCAGCTGGCATCACCATCACCCTGGGCTTTGCTGACTCCGCTGGCTGGGTCGCCATTGCCACCCACGCCGCGCTGCCCGGCAAGAGCTGCGTCCTCTGGGCCGGCACGGTGCCGGTGCCCCGCCGCCCCGAAACCAGCCACGACGGCAACCGGGGCGGGGAGGGGGAGGTGGTGTGTGATCTGGTTCCCTGAGCGGGGGAGGACGGTGCAGGGGAACTGCTTCGATCCTGCCGCCACGGGGCTCCTCGATTGGTGAGAGGGAACTGTTGGGTACCTTGGACGGTGGAGTTCATCGCATGGTGAGCGGGAACAACACGTTCCGGGCGCATCCTCGAGTTGACATGCCTCAGGTTGTGAGCAGTTCCCGCTCACGATGTTACGAGCCATCCCACGTGATGAACTCGACAGTTCCGTCTCACCATGCACCACGGCCCTGCTGATTCCCGATTTCTCGCGGGTCCCTTCCTCCTTCGCCGGCCCCCCCACCATGCATCCATCCCCCTGGACCCTCCTCCTCATCGCCGGGCTCTTTGAAGTGGGCTGGGCGATCGGCCTCAAGTACTCGCACGGCTTCACTCGGTTGACACCCTCGCTGCTGACGGTGGTGGCGATGGCCATCAGCCTCTTCCTGCTGGGCAAGGCCCTGCGCGACATCCCGGTCGGTACCGGGTATGCCGTCTGGACCGGGGTGGGGGCGGTCGGCACCGCGATCCTGGGCATCGTGTTGCTCAATGAACCGCGTGACCTGGCCCGGCTCGGCTGCATCGCCCTGATCGTGCTCGGCATTGTCGGGCTGAAGCTGACGGCGCCGGCGTGACCGTGCCACAATTGCTCAAGGCCTGGGCGATCGCCTCTGTGGTCGGTGGCCTCTGGCTCGGAGTGGCGGGGCGGGGGGTCATGGTGCTCATCGCCCTGGCAGCCGGGCACGCGCTGCGCTGGAGCTGGGGTGGGTCAATCGAGATTGTCATCTTCGGAGTCATCCTTGCCGCGGTGGCAGTCGCTGCCTGGATGCTGCTCCGCCACCTGGTTCCCCTGCTCCGTTACGGCCGCGGCCTTGTCTTTGGCCTGGTGCTCTTCGGCATTTTCGCCGTGCTGCCGCCGCCATCTGCGCAATCCGCAGCGGCTGGCATCGGCCAGCACACCCTGTCCATGGCGCTTTTCGGTGCGCTCCTGGTAGTGTTCGGCATCCTGGTGGAGTCCATCGTTGTCCGCACCCTTACACGGACGGGAAAGCACGCTGAGTGACGACCCCCAAGCGGTACAACCAGGCCTACTTCGACCGGTGGTACCGGCACCCCGCGCACCGGATCGGCGGGACCACCGACCTGGCGCGCCGAGTGCACATGGTCGTGGGGGTCACCGAGTACCTCCTCGGCCGCCCCGTGCGGACGGTGCTGGATGTCGGTTGCGGCGAGGCGCGCTGGCGCAGACCCCTGCGCCGCGCCCGGCCGGGCATCGAATATGTCGGGGTGGATTCGAGCCGCTACGTGGTGAAGCGCTTTGGCCGCAGCCGCAACATCCGGCTCGGCACGCTTGGCACGCTGTCGGAAATCGGGCTCGAGGCGCCGTTCGACCTGGTGGTCTGCGCCGACATGCTCCACTACGTACCGCTCGCCGAGCTGAAACAGGGGCTTGGTACGCTCGCGTCGCTCACAGCCGGCGTGGCCTTCCTTGAGGCGCTGACCACCGCGGATGGCGTGGGCGGTGACACCCGCGGGTTCCAACGGCGCTCGGCGGCGGTGTACCGGCGGCTGTACGAGGCCGCTGGGTTCCGGCAGTGCGGGCCGCATTGCTGGGCTGGGCCGAGAATGGCGGAAGGGATGGCGGCGCTGGAGGGCGCTTGACCGTGGCTTGACCGGTCCCGGGCATGATTCTCCCTGACCCCGACACGGAGACAAGCATGACCCGACACACGACTTTCCGCACTCGACCCAACGCCACGCTGGTGGGACTGCTCCTGCTGGCCAGCTTGACCGGCTGTGGTGACACTCCGCTCCCGACCGAACCTGACCCGTGTCCGGCAGACCTCGCAATGATGGCCGGCCATTGGACCGGGATGGCGGGCGACGTCCGCGTGACGATGCAGCTCGCGCCGACCCGGTTTTCGGATACGTTCTTTGGCTTCACTACGATGCATGACGCGATGTCCGGTGCAGGCATGGCCGATCACCCGGAGGATTCCCGCAACGTCACCTTTTCCGTGAAGTTCTGGTGCTTCCTCGGGACGATCTCCTCGTCGGCGATGGCGGACGCGCCGCCACCCGAACCAGGTGCGCCAATGATGTCATCCTATTGGGTCGCCAGGCTCGATGTGGTGAGCGTCAGTTCCACAGAGCTTGTGGTCGACCTGAGGCGGGCAGCACCCCACACGACCTTGCCCAACCCGTTTGATACCGACCTCCGCATCGTGTTCGAGCGGCCACCGACCTGAGGACTGGAGCCGGCATGAGGTGGCGCTCCCGCGCTATCTTTGCGGGGCTCCCACCCCGAGGATTTGCGTGCCCGCTCCACTTCGTTCCACCGTGGTCGTCGCCGGCCTGGTGCTCGCAACCAGTGCCGGCATCGCAGCGTGCGGCGGCGGTGAGAGTCCCCCTCCTTACACACCGCCAGCCCTGGAGGCACGGCTGGCCACGCTGCTGGCCGGCGGCTTCACCGTTGATGCCTCCCCGATCGGCGGTAGGCTGCACGGCGAGATCGTTCCCGCCAGTTCCCACGATCCCGAGCAACTCCCCGTCCTCAACGGCGCTCCCGCGCACCTCCGGTTCGCGTTCGACGACGCGGTGCTCCCTGCCGCGGTTAATTACCGGAACCAGCAAGTCCTGGTGTACTCGCTGGCCGAGTACCGCTCGCATTTCATTGGCGGGGCGAGGGCCGGCTTCGACCGGCGAATCGGCGCGTTGCGGGCGATCATCCGGGATACGGCGGCGCCAATCGAGGGCGAGATCCCGGTCTTTCCGCAGGTGGACGCCGACCAGCGGTTCCGGGCGCGAGTGCGCTGGATCAGCTTCGACGGAGGGCGTGGCATCGCCTTCGTCACCCAGTACTCCAAGGATGCCAGCCCCCCAGGTCCTGACGACCTGGCCTGGGTCTTCCAGGGACTGACCGATGACGATCGGTGGCTGGTGGCTGTCTTTCACCCGATCCACGCCACCGGTGTGCCTGCCTCCGAGGATCCCCGCCGTGTGGCTGGGGCCCTGGACACCTTGCCACCAGATGCATTCCATCCCGACCCCGCCGTACTCGCGCAGATGGCCGCGACCATCCGGTTCGCGCCTGACCCCTCACCCAACCCCCGGCGCCCATGACGAGTGACCTGGCTGGACCGATCCAACGCGGTGAGCGGATCGAAGTCCTGGATGTGCTGCGCGGCGCGGCCATCTTCGGGATCCTGATCGCCAATATGCTGGTGGTGAGCGGCTACTACTTCCTCATGCCCGAGGAACAGGCCGCCCTGTCCACCGCGGCCAGCGATGGTGTCGTCGTGCACCTGATCCACGTGCTGCTCGAGGGGAAGTTCTATTCGATCTTCTCGCTGCTGTTCGGGATCGGGTTCGCGGTGCAGTGGGGCAGGGCGGCGGGGAAGGGGATCGCCTTCCCTTCGCTCTTTCGGCGCCGCCTGACCGGCCTGCTCCTCATCGGGCTGGTGCACGCGGTGTTCATCTGGTCCGGCGACATCCTCCTGCTGTACGCGCTGCTCGGATTCCTGCTGGTCCCCTTCCACAAGGCCAGCGACCGCACGCTCCTGGTGGGCGCCCTCACCTTCCTGGCGCTTCCGGTGCTGATCTACCTCCTGCTGTTGGCGCTGGGCGCGGGCGATCCGTTCGCGGCCATGGAGGGCGCTGCTGCCGAGGGCGATGGCCCCGACTTTTTTGCCACCATGCTGGCTGGGTTTCGGAGCACGAACTGGCTGGATGCCTGGAAGTCCAACCTGATGATGCTGGCCGGCCGCTGGGTGGATCTCTTCATCACGATGCGCTTCCCAAAGGTGTTCGGCATGTTCCTGCTCGGCCTCCACCTCGGACGGAGCGGGATCGGGCTCAATGCCGACCGCAACCGCGGGCTGCTGCGCCGGATCGCGGTGCTGGGGATCGCGATCGGGCTGCCGGCCAACCTGCTCATGGCGTACCTGCAGGAGATGGGTGTCTACCTGCCCACCTCAGGGCTCGGATTGCTGCAGGTCGTTGCCGCCTCGATTGGCGTGCCGCTGCTGGCGCTCGGCTACGCGGCTTCGATGGTGCTGATGTTCGATGCGGCTGCGGGCCGGCGCTTCCTGGCCCCGCTGGGGTGGGCTGGTCGCATGGCGCTGACGAACTACCTGATGCACAGCGTCATCATGGTCGCCATCTTCTACGGCATCGGGCTCGGCTGGTATGGTCGGCTCGGCCCCACCGTGACGACGGTACTGTCCCTGCTGATCTGCCTGGTGCAGGTGCCCCTGAGCCGCGCCTGGCTGCACCGCTTCCAGTTCGGGCCGGTGGAGTGGCTCTGGCGGCAGTTCACCTACCGGCGCCGGATCACCCTGCGGCGCCTCCCGAAAGCGGCCTGAGTCGGCGGAACTGCCGCCACGCGAGTGCCCCGGCCAGCCCGAGCAGGCCGGCCAGGATCGTCAGGCGCGCGGTGGTGGCAATCAGTGGAACGTCCGCGAATCGGTCGGCGATCCCCCAGGTGGCCCACGCCACCACGAGCGGAAAGACCCAGATTCCCCATCGGGCAGCCATCACAACGCCTGCCACGGCGGTCAGCACCAGCATCAAGGCCGACCAACCCGGACTGCCGAACCCCCACGCACTCCAGCCCCGGTAGGCTCCATATTGAAAGAGGTTCGCCACCACGGCGACACTGATCCAGGAGAAGTAGAGCCCGAAAGGCGCAGCTGAGAAAAGCTGCTCGCGACCGCTCACGGCGCCCCCGTCCGGGATCACGCGACGGACGAGGACCGCCAGTGAGGCCAGCAGGGCCAGCATCGCCAGCATGGCGGCGCCAAACCACGCGAAGGAAAACGTCGTCACCCACGCGATGTTCAGCAGGCTCGTGGTGAGCCACCACAGGCCCACCCGCTGCACAATGCGGTTGGGCACCGGGCCGGGCAGGGCCTGGTGCACGGCGAAGGCCGCCAGCCAGAGATAGATCAGCGACCAGATGCCGAAGACATAGTTGGCCGGGAGGAAGTACGACGGGTACCGGTTGGCGATCGCGCCGATGGATTCACCGCTGAGCGCGCCCGAGCCAGCCAGTCCGTTGACCACCAGGACGGCGCCGAGGACGAGGATGTTCAGGGCCTTCAGGGCGGGCAGCGTCACGGGACACCTTCGGGAGCGAATGAGGATGAGAGGCGCGGCATCAGTGGCCCTTGCCTGGCACCCCATGACCCGGGGATTCTTGGGGTGGCCGCCTGCGGGAAGCTACCGCTGCGCACCTCGACTTTGACCCCCTCCACCCGGTAGAGGTCCATGTCCCTCACCACCCGCGTGCTCCTCGGCCTGATCGCCGGCCTGGTCGTCGGCCTCCTGCTCGGCACCGTGGCACCGCCTGAATGGCGCGCCATCGCCATCTGGATCGAACCGATCGGTACGATCTGGACCCGCCTCCTCCAGATGACAGTGATCCCGCTGGTCGTCTCGCTGCTCTTTGGTGGCGTGCTTGCCGGCGGTGTCGGCATCGGCCGGCTCGGCCTCAGGGGGCTGGGCCTCTTCGTGACCTTGCTCAGCGTCATGGCTGCGCTGACCCTGCTCGTGGCTCCCGCCATCTTCGCACTGGTGACGATTGACCCGGTGGCCGCCGAATCGCTCCGGGCCACCAGCAGTGCGGCGCCGGCAGAGGTGCCGGGGCTCCGTGACTGGCTGGTGGGGCTGGTGCCGAACAACCTGATCGCCGCGGCGTCCAGCGGCGCCATGCTGCCGATCATCATCGCGACGCTGCTCTTCGGCGCGGCCGCAACGACCTTGCCGGAGGAGCCCCGCGAGCGGCTCGGCCGAGCCGCGACGGCGCTCAGCGAGCTGACGCTGGTGGTGGTGCGCTGGATCCTGGCGCTGGCGCCGATCGGAGTGTTTGCGCTGGCGGTGCCGCTGGCAGTGCGGCTCGGTGCGGCGGCACTCGGGGCCGTGGCGGCCTACATCATCATCACCGTGGCGATGTCGCTCGGCGCCATCGCGGCGCTCTACCCACTGGTCGCGGCACGCGGCACCAACCTGCGCGCCTTTGCCCGTGCCCTCCTGCCCGCGCAGGGCATCGCCGTCTCGGCGCGGTCATCACTGGCGGCCCTTCCCGCCCTGATTGAGGGAGGCCGGGCGCTCGGATTGCCGAAGCCGATCCTGGGCTTCTTCCTGCCGTTCAGCACGTCGCTTTTCCGGTTGGGGGCGGCCGTCGCGTTGCCGGCCGGGGTGCTGTTCATTGCCCGTATATATGGAGTTACCCTGGATCCGGCCCAGCTGGTGACAGTGGGGGTGACATCGGTGTTGCTCTCGTTGAGCGTGCCGGGAATTC
Source organism: Gemmatimonadales bacterium (assembly GCA_046260395.1). GTDB lineage: Bacteria > Gemmatimonadota > Gemmatimonadetes > Gemmatimonadales > GWC2-71-9 > JAWXBA01. The sequence goes on along the minus strand of JBHEPH010000040.1, from coordinate 892 downwards.
CGGGTGGTTCGATCCTGATCATGGCGCCGGTGCTGCTCAGCGTTGGCTTGCCGGTGGAGGGGATCGGGATTCTCCTGGCGGTGGACACGATCCCTGACATGTTCCGCACCACCGCCAACGTCACCGGAACGATGGCGGCCGCCACCCTGCTCGGCCGCGACGCACCGACGGGATAGTTGGCTGGGGGGCGATCGAAACTGAAGGCGGCCCCCGCCCGTATGGCAAGCGACGGTATTCCCCCAGCCTGGAGCGCCACATGCTCGTGGTTACCACCCCGATCCTCGAAGGTTACCGGGTCACCTCCTATCTCGGCATGGTCACCGGCGATGCCATCCTCGGCGCCAACATCTTCAAGGATTTCATGGCCGGCGTACGCGACGTGGTGGGCGGCCGCTCGGCGTCCTACGAACGCGAGCTCCAGAAGGCCAAACAGCACGCCCTCGACGAGATGCTCAACGAGGCGAAGGCGCTCGGCGCCAATGCCGTCATCGGGGTGGACCTCGATTTCGAGAGCATCCGGGGCGGCGGGGGCGGCAGCATGCTGATGGTCTGTGCGGCGGGGACGGCGGTGATCGTGGAGGAGTAGGAGCGGGCGGCGGGTGCCAACGCGCCGCTCGCCCGGCACGTATACCTTTTGCCGCGGGGGCGCCCTGGCGCCCCCGTTGCTTTCTCCCCGTTGACGGCGCGATGCCTTCCGGGGGTCGACCGCTTCCCCGGCCGGATATTCATGAGCACCGACATTCGCCACCGCCCCAATCCCCGTGTCTGGAACCGCCGCCTGCACCGCTGGGGCGCCGCGGCGGTCGGGATCCCCTTCCTGGTGATCATCTGCACCGGGCTGCTGCTGCAGGTCAAGAAACAGGTCACCTGGGTCCAGCCGGTGGAACTGCGT
>JBHEPH010000004.1:0-85739 GCA_046260395.1 Gemmatimonadales bacterium | reverse complement strand
GGCGGGTGATGTTCTGCGCCTGCGCGCCAACGTCGCGGACATCACGGCGCTCCAGGAGCGCCAAGGCATCACGATCCGCCCGAAAGCCAAGTGGATCAGTCGTCGGTTGACGGACGGACCGACCCGCCAGGTGGAGGTGGTTCTGGCGCCGCACAGCCGCCTCGAGGGGCGCTCACTCCGGGAAGCGCGCTTTGCGTCCACCTTCGGGGCCATGGTGCTCGCCATCCGCCAACGGGGCCGCCTGATGCATGAAGCCCTGGAGGACACCACCCTGCAGGCGGGAGACGCCCTCCTGGTGGAAGCGCCGGCTGACGCCGTGAATGTGCTGCGGCAGAGCCCGGATTTCGTGCTGGTCACCGACCTGGAGGTGCCCGAGTGGCGGCGGGAGAAGATCCTCCCCGCAGTGGCCATCCTTGCCGGCGTGGTGGCCACGGCCTCGATGGGAATCCTCCCGATCCTCGTGGCGGCCATTACCGGGTGTATCCTGATGGTGCTGACCCGGTGCCTCAGCCTCGAGGAAGCCTACGAAGCGATCGACTGGAAGGTGATCTTCCTGCTGGCCGGCATTCTCACCCTGGGCCAGGCGATGGACAACTCTGGCACCGCCGCCTATCTGGCGACGTTGATGGTCAACGCGGTCGGCGGGCTCGGGCCGGTGGCGCTGGTGGCGGCGTTCTACCTGATGACGGCGCTCCTGACCTCCGCCATGTCCAACAACGCGACGGCCGTCTTGCTGGCCCCGGTGGCGATCGCCACGGCGGCCACGCTCAATGTGGACCCCCGCCCGCTCCTGATGGCCGTGGCCTTCGCGGCGTCCGCCAGCTTCATGACACCGATGGGGTACCAGACCAATACGATGATCTTCACGGCCGGAAACTTCCGCTTCATGGACTTCGTGCGGGTCGGCACCCCACTGACCCTGATGTTCTGGGTGCTGGCCACCATCTTCATCCCGATCTTCTGGCCTTTCTGAAGGAGCACGATTGATGCAAGAGAATGGCCCCTGGTACCAGCAGATCAAGGAGGCGCTGGACGTCCCGCTGATCTCGCTGGGCGACACCTCGATCACCCTGTGGACCGTGGTCTATCTGCTGGTGCTGCTGCTCCTGGTCATCTGGGGCAGCGGGCTGATCCGGCGGCTCCTGGTCCGCACCCTCGAGCGGGGCGGCAAGATCGAGGTGGGCGTGGCACAGTCGGTCGGGACGATTGTCCGCTACGCCCTCGTGCTGATCGGCCTCCTGATCATCGTCCAGACCGCGGGCATCAACCTGACCACCCTGAACGTCATTGCTGGCGCCGTGGGTATCGGCGTTGGCTTCGGCCTGCAGACCATCGCCGCGAATTTCATCAGCGGCCTGATCCTGCTGGTGGGCCGGCCGATCAAGGTGGGGGACCGGATCGTGGTGGGCGAGCAGGGGGGCGAGGGGATCGAGGGGGATGTCATGGAGATCGGGGCCCGGGCCACGACGGTCCTGACCAATGACAACATTGCCGTCATCGTGCCCAACACGAACTTCGTGGAGCAGGCAGTCATCAACTGGAGCCACAACGACCGCCGGGTGCGCTTCAAGATTCCCGTGCAGGTGGCCTATGGCACCGATGTCCGCAAGGCGGAACAGTTGCTCATTGCCGTGGCCAAGGCGGACCGCGACATCCTGGACAGCCCGGCACCCTCGGTGCGGTTCCTGGAGTTTGGCGACAGTGGATTGCAGCTTGAACTGCGCGCCTGGAGCACCAGCCTGATCCACAAGAAGGGGCTCCTCATCAGCAACCTGAACTTTGCCATCTACGACAGCTTCAATGAGCACGGCATCGAGATCCCCTTCCCGCAGCGGGTGGTCCACCTGCGGCAGCCGGCGGCGGAAGTCGAACCCGTTGCGGAATCCGAACCCGCCGCGGGAGCCGAACCCGCCGAAGCCGAGTAGGCTGCGGCGAGGTTGACACCCCTCGCGCTCGGCCTACCTTCTCAAGGCTGCCCCGGCCCGGTGCCGGGATCCTGTTCCGCTCCCGGAGGTGACCCCCCATTCTCTTCCTTGCCACCGACCTCGACGGCACCTTCCTCGGCGGCCGCCAGGCCGACCGTCTGGCGCTGTATCGCGCCCTCCGCGCCGCCGCCGGCACCCGCCTCGCGTTCGTGACCGGCCGCGGGGTGGAGAGCATTCTCCCGCTGCTGGCCGACCCCCTGATTCCCACCCCCGATTACCTGGTCGCCGACGTCGGCGCCACCATCCTCGAGACGAGCGCCATGCGCCCGGTCGGGTCGCTCCAATGGGAAATCGAGGAACGCTGGATCGGACCGGAACCGATCATGGCGGCGCTGGACGGCCTCGAGGGCCTGGTGCGCCAGTACGTGCCCCAGGAGCGGCGCTGCTCCTTCTTCTCGGACGATCCCGGCGTCGACGACGAGGTGCGGCAACGGCTCGCCGGCCTGCCGGTGGAGGTGCTCCGCTCGGCCCGCCGCTATCTCGACGTCCTGCCGAAGGGGGTCTCGAAGGGCTCGAGCCTGCGCCGCCTGGTGGAGCACCTCGGCGTGGACCCGGCAACCGTGCTGGTGGCAGGCGACACGCTGAACGACCTCTCCCTGTTTGAGACGGGCTTCCCCGGAGTCGTGGTGGGCGAGGCGGAGCCGGCCCTGGTGGACGCCACCCAGGGCATGTCGACGGTGCTCCACGCCGAGCGAGCCGGAGCCGGCGGGATCCTCGAGGCGCTGGCCACGCATCCGGCCTGGTCCCCGGCACAAGCGGCGGAAACACCGAATCCCGGCGATGCGCAACTGGTGATGGTCTACCACCGGCTGCCATTCGAGGAGCGGCTGGTGGATGGCGCGGTCGTGCGCCAGCCGCACAGCAGTCCCAACGGCATCATTCCCACCCTGCTCGGCTGTTTCGAAGGAGGGCGGCACGGTTCGTGGGTGGCGTGGTCAGTGCACGGGGGCGCTGGCCGGCCAGCGCCGGCCCATGACCTGGTGGACGAGGCACGCTTTCCCAACCTCATCGCGGCGCGGGTGCCACTGGAAGAGTCCGACGTGGACCGTTTCTACAAGCGGTTCTCCAAGGAGGCGTTCTGGCCGGTGATCTTCTCCTTCGTGGATCGCGCGGAGTTCTCCTCGGAGGACTGGGCGCACTACGTGGACATCAACCAGCGCTTCGCCGAACGGACCGCCGCCGAGGCCGATGCCGGCGCGACGGTCTGGATCCACGACTACAACCTCTGGATGGTGCCCGCATTCCTGCGCCAGCTCCGCCCTGACCTGCGCATCGCGTTCTTTCACCACACCTCCTTCCCCCCTGCCGATGTCTTCAACGTGATTCCCTGGGCGGGGCAGATCATCGGCAGTCTGGCGCAGTGCGACTACATCGGGTTTCACATTCCACGGTACGTGGCCAACTTCGTGGACGTCCTCCAGTCGCATCTGCCGGTGGACATCCTGGCGACGGAACCCTGTGCGCCGCGGTTCCGGATCCACGGAGTGGCCCTGGCGCTGACCGAGATGCCCGTGGCGGTCCAGGTGGGGGAGCGGCGCATCGGCCTGGGGGCGCACCCGGTCGGGGTGAATGTCCGCTCCATCCGGCACCTCCTGAGCACCCAACCCGTCCTCAGGCAGGTCGAGGAGGTCCGCGAGCGCTTCAAGGGACAGCGGCTGATCCTCTCGGTCGAGCGCCTGGATTATGTCAAGGGACCGCTGCAGAAGCTGGAGGCCTTCGAGGCGCTGCTGGACATGCATCCCGAGCTCCGCGGCACCGCCACCCTTCTGTTCGTGACCACCCCACCCGCCCCGGGCATGGAGATCTACGAAGAGACACGCGTCGCGGTGGACCAGGCGGTCGGTCGCATCAACGGTCGCTTTGGCACCCTGGAGTGGACACCCGTGCACTACCTCTTCCGCGCACTGCCGTTCGAGGAGGTCCTCGCGCTGAGCGCGGCGGCGGATGTGGCCTGGATCACCCCGCTCCGTGACGGCCTGAACCTGGTGGCCAAGGAATATGTGATGGCCCAGGAAGCGGTGGGGGGCAGCGGCGTGTTGCTGCTGTCAGAGTTCGCCGGCGCCGCGGTGGAGTTGCATGGCGCGTTGCTGACGAACCCCTACGACCTCGAATCGCTGCGGGAAGGGCTGCACGAGGCGCTCCATCTCCCCGAGGAGGACCGCCGGCACCGCATCCGGCGCCTGGCCCGGGTGGTGGAGGGGTACGACGTGGATGACTGGAGCCGTGATTTTCTGCGGGCGGTGGAGGCCGCGCCGACGGGGGAACGTCACGGGGAACCTGAACCGACGGCTGTGAAGCGCGCTTTAGTTTGATAGACAACTGTTGCCAGCCGACAGGGATGGGTGTTTCGTGGGGCCATTCAGCCTCCCAATCACTCCCGTCTCGAGGAATCGCATGTCGTCGCCCCGTCGCCTGACCACCACCGTCCCCTTCATCCTGCTGGCCGCCTGCTCCACCAGTGCCGCACCGCCGGCGGGTGGGCCCAGCCCGGTGAGCGGCACTGTCGCCCCGGTGCTTGCCCAGGCCACGCTCGCCGAGGGGAAGCGTGTGTACGATGCGGTCTGTGCCACCTGCCACACGGTTGTCCCTCCAGCCACGCTGGCGCCGCCGATGTCACACGTGGTTCGCCACTACCGGCAGGTCCTGCCCAATGATGCGGCTGTCGTGGCCCGGATCACCGAGTTCGTGCGGGCCCCATCTGCCGAGCGTTCCCTGATGCCGGCGCACGCCCGCGAGCGGTTCGGCCTGATGCCGGCACAACAGCTCTCCGACAACCAGCTTCGCGCGGTGGCGGCGTATGTGATCACCCTGACGGACCCGAACCACCCCTGAGCGTTTCAGAACACTTACGCCATCAGGCCGCAATCCACCAGATCCAGACCAAGATGAATGAAGATCCCGAGACCAGCCAGCCGGGTTGGCCTCGGGAGGAGCAGGAGGCCAGACCCCGCTGCCGCCGGGTGGTTACTGGGTGCTGACCACATTGACATTGAAGACCAGGATCGCGTTCTGCGGGATGCCCGAAGGCGGGACGTTTCCGTACGCCTGCGAGGGTGGGATGATGAGCTGTCGCAGGCCGCCCACGCGCATCCCCGGCAGCCCGGCGTCCCAGCCGGCGATGACCTGGCCCGCCCCCAGCTCGAACTGGAAGGTCGGCCCGCCGGGAGTCGTGCCGTCAAACTGCTGCCCGTTCACCAGCCAGCCCACATACCGCACATTCAGGGTCTGACCCGTGGCCACCACCTCGCCGGTGCCCGGCGTCAGGTCGCGGTAGTAGGTGCCGCTGGGCAGCAGCGTGGAGGCGCTGATGTCCACATTCAGCAGCGGGCTGAACACCGTGGACGGGATGTCGGGGTCGGGGGGCGACTCGTCCGTCAGGCAGGCGGGCAGCGCGAGGATGGCGAGGAGCGGGAACAGCTGTCGGAGACGCATGGGGACCTCATGGTGGGAAATGACGCGAGTCTGCGCATGGAAGATAAGGTGACAGTGACGGCCGGGGAGCGGGCCCGGGCTATTGACCTCCAGCCGTCCATTACCGAGATTGTACAGCAAGGTACATGCATGACCGGTACGACCCGGATCTTGTCGTCGCGCAGCCCGATCGCGGGCCCGCGGGTTTCCACCCTTGTAACGGAGGCATCAGCATGGTATCTCGTGTCCGAGCGGTTGTGATCGCGATGGGCTTGGTGGTCGGTGTATCGGCGGCGGCGGAGGCCCAGGCCGGGCCGATGGAGTTCGGGCCGCGGGTGAGCTACAATTTTGACGCCGAGGAGTTTGCGATCGGTGCGCACCTCGTCAAGCCGCTGACGAGCGCCATCTCCTTCTACCCGTCATTCGATTACTACCTGGTGGGCGACGGGCTGACCCTGATGGGGTTCAATGCCGACCTCACCTACCAGGTCCCCTCTGAGAGCCTTCGGTGGCTGTACCTTGGAGCGGGCCTCGGCATCTTCCGCACCAGCGCCGGCGGGAACAGCAGCACGGATACGGGCCTCAACCTGATCGGCGGATTCCAGCCGGCCAGCGGAGCGCGGATCAAGCCGTTCGCCGAGGCACGGTTCCAGCTCGGCGGCAGCGAGTCGTTCTCCGTCGTCGGCGGGCTCAAGATTCCCCTCGGCAACTGATTCGGTTCGCGCTGGACGCACACCGCCCGGCCGGGTTTCCCGGCCGGGCGGTCGTGCGTACGGGGGAGAAGTCCCGCGGTCCCCCGCCTACGCCCTGGCCAGGAACAGTGTCTGCGAGGGATACGCAAACTCGATCCCCTCGGCCTCGAATCGCGCATGGATCTCGAACAGGACGGCTTGCTTGATGTCCATGAACCGCACATAGTCATTCGAGAGCACATAGAACACGGTCTCGAAGTTCAGGGAGAAGTCCCCGTAGGTGTCGAAATGACTCCGGTCGAACCGGGCCCCGTCCTGCGTCTCGACGGCCTCGCGAAGGATGGTCGGGATCCGCTGGAGCTTCTCGCGCGGGGTCTGGTAGGTCACCCCGAGGACCAGCACGGCCCGGCGTTCCTGGAGCCGCCCGAAGTTGTGCAACCGAGACGACAGCAGGTCGGCGTTGGAAAAGATGATCTGCTCCCCACCGATACTGCGCACCCTGGTGGTCTTCAGCCCGATGTGCTCCACGCTGCCCCGCAGGTCGCCCACCACGATGAAGTCGCCGAGTACGAACGGCTTGTCCATGATGATGGCCAGCGAGGCGAAGAGGTCCCCCAGGATGTTCTGGACCGCGAGCGCCACCGCGATGCCGCCGACCCCGAGGCCGGCCACCATCGCCGTGATGTCGATGCCGAGGTTGTCCAGCGCCAGGAGGAGGATCACCGCCCAGAGCAGCAGGCGAATCAGGAAGCTCATGGCGCCGATCATCGACGCCGCGCCCCGGTCCTCTTCCATCTTCTCTCGTCGGTAGCGTTCCAGCAGCGACACGAGCACCACGCTGGCCCAGATCCCCGCCTGCATGGCAGCGGCAAGGACCATGAGCACCCGAAGCACGCCGGACACTCGGTCGGGGAGCTCGAGCGCCATCGCCCCGGCCTGCGCCGACACGATAACCAGGAACAGCAATCTGGTCCGGCCGAGCGCACTGGCCAGGATGTCGTCCCAATCGGTGGCGGTGCGCTCGGCAAACGCCTTCAGGCGGCCGACCAGCACCCGACGGATGGTGAGGAGGAGCAGCAGGGCGCCCGCGCCAACGCCGAGGGCGATCAACCACTTGCTGAGCGGATTCTCCAGGAAGAGGGTCTCGAGGGTCATCAGTCCGGTGGGTCAGGGGAAGTGGTGACGGTGAGCCATCGCAACAAAAGTCGGCTCTTCGGTCAGGTCAACCCCGGATGGTTTCGCGCCTACCGCGCCATCGCGCGCTCCAGCGCCGGGAGGGTGGCGGGAATGCGGATCGGGCGATTGGCGCGGGGTGGCGGTGGCGTCTGGTGCAGGTGGTAGTCGAGCACCACGCCGGGGTCCTTCAACAGGTGCCCGGTCAGCACCGCCACCACTCGATCGTCCGGTCGAATGGTCCCGGCGCCCACGAGGCGCCGGATCCCAGCGAGCGAGGCCGCACTGGCCGGTTCACAACCGACCCCGGCCGTGTCAATCCGCACCTTCGCCTCGAGGATCTCCTCATCCGTCACTGCGATGACATGGCCATCGGTGCGGCGGATCGCCCGCACCGCCCGGTCCCAGCTTGCCGGCGCCCCGATCCGGATCGCCGTGGCGACTGTCTCGGCCTGGACCGTGATCCGCTCCCGGAAGTCCGTGGCGAATCCCTGGGCAAACGGTGAGGCGCCCTCCGCCTGCACCGCCAGCAGTCGTGGCACCCGTTGGATCAGGCCCCAGGCATGGGCCTCCTCCAGCGCCTTGCCGAAGGCCGCGGTGTTCCCGAGGTTGCCGGCCGGCACCGCGATCCAGTCCGGCGGCTCCCAGTCGAGCTGCTGGAGCATTTCCAGGATGATGGTCTTCTGCCCCTCCAGACGGAACGGATTCACCGAGTTGGCGAGGTAGACCCCCAGTTCACGGGCCGCTTCGCCGGCCAGGCGGAGGCAGGCGTCAAAATCCCCATCCACCTGCAGCACCCTCGCCCCATACGCAATGGACTGCGCCAGCTTTCCCTCCGCCACCTTCCCCTCCGGCATCAGCACGAGCGCGGGGAGCCCCGCCTGCGCGGCGTACGCCGCCAGCGATGCGGCGGTATTGCCGGTGGAGGCACAGGCCACGGCCGTGGCCCCGATCCGACGCGCCTGTGTCACCGCCACGGTCATCCCGCGGTCCTTGAACGAGCCGGTCGGGTTGTGGCCCTCATGCTTGAAATGGAGTGTGCCGATTCCCGCCCACTCGGAGAGCGCCGGACGGGAGAGCAGGGGGGTGTTGCCCTCAGGATGACTGACGATCTCGGCTGGGGAAGCCGTCGGGAGCACGACCTCGTGGAAGCGCCAGACGCCGGAACCGGCGCGCGCCCGCCAGGCTGCCTTCAGCGCCTCGGCGCCGCCGGCAGGCCGGTGCTGCCGCAGCTCCAGCAAACCACCGCACGCCGCACAACTGACCCTTGGATCCCGCTCAGGGTATGTCGCGTCGCACGCCGCGCAGGCCTGGGTCAGTGGGGTTCCGCCGGTCACAACACCCTCGCGCCGCGGAGGTCGGGCCGGTTCACCCTGACGGTGCACGCGACTCCGGCCGCGCGGTAGGCGGTGCGCATCGCCTCGCCGACCTGCTGCCCATCCGCTTCGCTGGACACCAGCGCAAACGCCGTGGGGCCGGACCCGGAGATGGAACACCCGAGCGCACCGGCCGCCATCGCCGCCCCCTTCGCCTCGCGGAACCCGGGGAGGAGCGGCGCCCGGGCCGGCTCGGCGATCCGGTCATCGATGGCCCGTCCAAGGAGCGCGGCATCATTCTGCAGGGCGCCGGCGACGATCGCCGCAACCTGCGCGGCCTGATGGAGGGCCAGGTCACGCGGGACCGAGTCGGGCAGCGAGGCCCGCCCCTCCGCGGTGCGAAGCTGCTGGTCGGGATGCGCCAGCACGACCCAGAGTGCGGTGGGCACCGGCAATCGGATGAAGTCTGGCGGGTCGAGCGAGCGGATCAGGACCAGGCCACCAAGGATGGACGGCGCCACATTGTCGGCATGCCGGCCGGCCACCACCGCCTCCGCCTCCAGCGCTGCCAGGATCAACTGGTCATTGCTCAACGGCCCGCCGAGCAGGGCGTTCATCGCCACGGCGCCCGCAGCCGCCGAGGCCGCGCTGCCTCCCTGGCCCCCCGCGAGCGGCAGTCCCTTCGAGACGCGCAGCTCCACACCGAGTGAGACGTCATGTCCCGACTCGACCAGCACCGCGCGCGCGGCAATCGCTGCGCTGTGACGGCTCGGGTCCGTGGGGAGCGCCGGATGGCCGGGCTCCACGACACGCATCCCCGGCTGGCTGCTCCGCGTGATCGTCACCGTGTCGCCCGGTCCCTCGAGGGCCAGGCCAAGGATGTCGAGACCGGGGCCGAGATTGCCAACCGAACCCGGTGCGAAAGCAGTGGCGGAATGGAGAACCATGAACAGAACATGAAGGCCCGATCGCGGAAAAGCTATGGCGCAACGGCCCCCTCTGAGTAGATTGCTCCACCCACCACAACGCCGGGAGACCGATCGCATGCGCATCGGAGTACCCAAGGAGACCGCAGAGCACGAGCGCCGGGTTGCACTGGTGCCTGCCACCGTTGCCCGCCTGAGCAAGGCGGGACACGAGGTCGTCGTCGAACGCGGCGCCGGTGAGCCCGCCTTCTATCGTGACCAGGAGTACACCGCCGCCGGGGCCACGCTCGTGGGCGAGGATGCCGCGGGCGATGCCGACATCGTCTGCCGCGTCCGCCGCCCCAACCGGATCGAACTCGACCGCCTCCGCGAGGGGGCGGTTCTGGCATCCATGCTGCAGCCCGCGGCGAGCGCCCCGGTGCTGGAGGCGCTCGCGGCGCGGCGGATCACCGCGCTCGCCATGGAGCTGGTGCCGCGCACCACCAAGGCCCAGTCGATGGACGTGCTCTCGTCGCAGGCCACCGTGGCGGGGTACCAGGCGGTGCTCCTGGGCGCCTCGCGCCTTGGGCGCCTGATGCCAATGCTCACCACCGCCGCCGGCACCCTCACCCCATCCAAGGCGTTCATCATCGGCGCCGGCGTGGCCGGGCTGCAAGCCATCGCCACGGCGCGACGCCTCGGTGCCGTCGTCTCGGCGTTTGACGTTCGGCCAGTTGTGCGGGAGCAGGTCATGAGCCTCGGCGCCACCTTCGTGGAGGCCGAGGCGGTCAGCGCGGCCGCCGAGGGCAGCGGCGGCTATGCGAAGGAACTGGCGGACGAGCAGCAGCAGAAGGTGCTCGAGGCCATCGGCAAGCACATCGTTGACATGGACCTCGTCATCACCACCGCCCAGATCCCCGGCAAGCCGGCTCCCCTCCTGATCACCGCCGAGATGGTGGCCGGGATGCGGCCGGGATCGGTGATCATGGACCTGGCGGGAGAGACCGGCGGGAACTGCGCCCTGACGACGTTTGGCGAGGAGGTCGTGTCGAACAGTGTCACGGTGATCAGCCCCGCCAACCTGCCGGCCATGCTGCCCTGGCACGCCAGCCTGATGTACAGCCGCAACCTGCAGGCACTGCTCGAATACATGGCGAAGGACGGAAAGGTCGAGTTCTCCGTGGACGATCCGATTACCGGCCCGATGTGCGTGACGCACGACGGCCAGGTCCGTTATGGGAGGCCGTCGTGACCGAAATGCTGCTCGCCAGTATCATCATCTTCACGCTGGCCACCTTCCTCGGGGTGGAACTCATCACCCGGGTTCCCTCCACCCTCCACACGCCCCTGATGTCGGGCGCCAACGCCATCTCTGGCATCACGGTGGTCGGCGCGATCATCGTCGCCGGTGGCGGACACGGCTGGGTGTCCACGGTGCTCGGGTTCCTGGCGGTTGCCTTCGCGATGGTGAACGTCGCCGGTGGGTACGTGGTGACGGACCGGATGCTCAGCATGTTCAAGAAGAAGCCGGAGGGCCGCTGATGTCGCCCGAACTGGCCAAGCTGGCCTATCTGGTCGCGGCCGCCTGCTTCATCCTGGGCCTCAAGTGGCTGTCCAGCCCTGCCACCGCGGTGCGCGGCAACCGGATCTCCGGCGTCGGGATGCTCCTCGCCATCGTCGTCACCCTGTTCAACCAGGGCGTCCTGTCGTACCAGGTCATCCTCGCGGGAATGATCGTCGGGGGCGCGGTGGGCCTGGTCATGGCGCGCCGGGTGGAGATGACCGCCATGCCGCAGATGGTGGCGCTGCTCAACGGCATGGGCGGCGGCGCCTCGCTGGTGGTGGGGGCGTCGGAGTACCTGATCAGCCACGGCGACGAGGCCAGGATCTTCACGGTGGACTCCAACATCGCCCTGCAGTTCACGCTGCTGGTGGGTGCCCTGACGCTCACTGGCTCGGGGATCGCCTTCGCGAAGCTGCAGGAGCTGATGAGCGGCCGTGCGATCGTCTTCCCGATGCAGAAGCTGCTGAATGCCCTGTTGGGGGCCGTCGCCCTGGGGCTGGCCGTCTGGCAGGTCACCGATCCCGAGTCCCCGATGTGGGTGTTCGTGGCCCTTATTGCGATCGGCCTGGTGCTGGGCGTGCTGCTGGTGATCCCGATCGGCGGGGCTGACATGCCGGTCGTGATCTCCCTGCTGAACAGCTATTCGGGAATCGCGGCGGCCATGACCGGCTTCGTCATCAAGAACGAGGTGCTGATGATCGCCGGGGCGCTGGTCGGTTCCAGCGGCATCATCCTCAGCCAGATCATGTGCAAGGCGATGAACCGTTCGCTGGCCAATGTCCTCTTCGGGGCGTTCGGTGCCACGGCCGGGGCCTCCACCAAGTCGGCCGAGGGGCTGACGGTCCGCCAGATCACCGCCGACGATGCGGCGATCCAGCTGGCCTACGCCCAGAGCGTCATCGTGGTGCCGGGTTACGGGCTGGCGGTGGCCCAGGCGCAGCACCTGGTCCGGGAACTGGGCGACCTGCTCGAGAAGCGCGGCGCCACGGTGAAATACGCCATCCATCCGGTGGCGGGCCGAATGCCCGGGCACATGAACGTGCTCCTGGCCGAGGCCAATGTGCCCTATGACAAGCTGTTCGACATGGACGATGTCAACGCGGAATTCGAACGCACCGACGTGGCGCTGGTGATCGGGGCCAATGACGTGGTCAATCCGGCCGCCCGCAACGACCCGGGGAGCCCGATCCACGGCATGCCGATCCTGAATGCGGATTTTGCCCGCGGGATCATCGTCATGAAGCGCGGCATGGGCAGCGGTTTTGCCGGAATCGAGAATGAACTGTTCTATAACCCCAAGACGGGCATGCTCTTCGGAGATGCCAAGACGATGGTCCAAGCCCTGGTCCAGGAGGTAAAGGCCCTGGGGTAGCGGTGCAACAATTCTGGTGTTCGACGTCACCAACGCAGACCCAAAGAGGGACTTTGGGTCAGCGTTGGTGTCCGTTTTTGGGGACACATGCTCAACGATTTCGGCGGCCGGCGGTGCAACTCCATGTCCCCGCGCGACTTAGCTAAATCGTTGAAAAACTTCAATTTAAGTGGTATATTGGCCACTTGCGCCTGTCAGGGCCGGATCCCGCTGGACTGACACCGAGACAGGCAGACCAGTATACCCCGGAGGCTTGCCCCGTGAGTCTTGCTGCCCGGTCCAAGCGCAGCGCTGTCCGTCCCGCCCAGATCGCCCGCGCGGTTGACGAAGGTCGTGAGAGTCTGGACCTGTACCTTGATGAGATCAGCCGCGTCCCGCTCCTGAGCCGGGACGAGGAGATGGAGCTTGCCCGCAAGGCATTCCGCGGGAGCGTGGTCGCCCAGGAGAAGCTGGCGCGGCACAACGTCCGGTTCGTCGTGTCGGTGGCCAAGAAGTTCCAGAACCGGGGGGTGCCGCTCGTCGACCTGATCGGTGAAGGCAACCTCGGCCTGATGACGGCCGCCCGGAAGTTCGACCCGGATCGCGGCGTCAAGTTCATTTCGTACGCGGTCTGGTGGATCCGCCAGGCGGTGCAGGCCGCCATCGCCCGGCACGGCCGGCCGGTGCGGGTGCCCCTCAACCGGACGGCGGACCTCTCCCGCCTGGGCCGTACCACCACGCTCCTCAAGGAGCGGCTGGGGCGGATGCCCACCACCGAGGAGCTGGCCCGCGCCACGGGACTGACCGTGGAGGCGGTGCGCTCGCTGTCCGCCCTCAATTCCGAGGCGGTCCGGCTGGATCACCCCACCCGCGATGGTGATGGCAACGAGCGGATCGAGCGGTTCACCGCCGCCGACCAGGAAGCCACCGACAGCAGCACGATGGCCAACAGCCAGACGCAGGACATCGAGGCCGCGCTGGCGGTGCTCCCGCCCCGCGACGCCAAGGTGCTGCGCCTGTACTTCGGGCTGGAGGACGGCAACAGCCGCACGCTCGAGGAAATCGGCCGGATGATGGGCGTCACCCGGGAGCGGATCCGTCAACTGCGCGACCGGGCCCTCCTCCGCCTGCGCGAGGGCGAGACCGGCGAGCGACTGCGGGATCTGGTGGCGTGAACGGAGCGAGAAGCGAGAAGCAAGAAGCGAGAAGCAGGCAGCCGTAATTCCGGCTTCTCGGCAAACAGACACAGAATGAAGGGCGGCCCTTGATTGACGAGGGCCGCCCTTCTTCACGTACAGCCGCGGTCGTCCCGAGCTCCCGCCCACCGCGACCGGCTCGACTCACCGACGTCGGGCCTCGCTTCCCCCTGCTCCCTGTTCACCTACTTCTCGCTGCTCACTTCTTCCTTCTCGCTCCCAGCAAACATCCGCAACACGCGCGGGAGGATCCCGCCGTGATTGAGGTACTCGACCTCCACCGCGGAATTGAGGCGGACGATGGCGGGGAAGGCCGTGACGGTCCCGTCCTCGGCGGTGGCAGTGATCTGGACCGTGCCGCCGGGCTCCACCCCCTCGCTGATGCCGGTAATGTCGAAGGTCTCCCGGCCCGTCAAGCCGAGGGACTGGCGCGTGGTTCCGGGCTCATAGCCCAGCGGAAGGACACCCATGCCCACCAGGTTGCTGCGATGGATGCGCTCATAGCTCTCGGCGATGACGGCCTTCACGCCCAGCAGCGTCGTGCCCTTGGCGGCCCAGTCGCGGGAGGATCCGGTGCCGTACTCCTTGCCGGTCAGGACCACGAGGGGGGTGCCCGCCTCCTGGTACCGCATCGCCGCGTCGTAGATCGAGACGGTTTCGCCGCTCGGGAAGTGGACGGTCCAGTTCCCCTCGCGGTCCGGCGCCAGGGCATTCTTGATCCGGACGTTGCCGAAGGTGCCTCGCATCATGACGTCATGCGCCCCCCGCCGGGCGCCGAAGGTGTTCCAGTCCTTGCGCTCGACCCCTCGCTCGACGAGCCAGCGGGCGGCCGGTCCGTCCTTCGGAATCGCGCCGGCGGGCGAGATGTGATCGGTCGTCACGGAGTCGCCGAGCGAGACCAGCACCCGCGCGCCGCGAATGTCCCCGAGCGGCGTCGTGGCCGGGGTCACCCCCTGGAAGAAGGGCGGGTCCTGGATGTAGGTGGAGGCCGGGTCCCACGCGAAACGGCTGCCCTCTGGCACCGCGAGCTCCCGCCACTCCTCGTCGCCCTCGAACACCGACGCGTAGCGTTCCCGGAAGAGCGCCGGCTTGAGGGCCCTGGCCATGGTCTCGTTGATCTCCTCGGCGCTCGGCCAGAGATCGCGGAGGAAGACCGGCTGGCCGTCCGAGCCGATCCCCAGCGGCGTGACCTCGAGGTCGGCGTCGACCCGGCCCAGCAGCGCGAAGGCGACCACCAGCATTGGCGAGGCCAGATAGTTGGCTCGAACCTGGGGATGGATGCGCGCCTCGAAGTTGCGGTTGCCCGAGAGGACCGCCGCCACCACGAGGGATTGGGACTCGATGGCCTTGGCCACCGGTTCAGGGAGCGGGCCGCTGTTGCCGATGCAGGTGGTACAGCCGTAGCCCACGGTCCGGAATCCGACGGCATCGAGGGAGCTCTGCAGCCCGGCCCCCTCAAGGTAGGCGGTCACGACCCGCGACCCGGGGGCCATGCTGGTCTTCACCCAGGGACGGCTGCGCAGCCCCCGCGCGACGGCCTTCTTGGCCAGCAGCCCGGCGCCGATCATCACCGACGGATTGGACGTGTTGGTGCAGGAGGTGATCGCCGCGATGACGACGGCGCCGTCAGTCAGGGCAAATGCCTCACCGTCGAGTTCGCAGTTCGGGGGCAGGGGGGCCTCCTCGAGCGCGACCTCCGTGGCATTCGGGACCTGACCACCCTCGCTCTTCCACTCCTCGAGGGCGGCCTCGGCTGCGGTGCGGCGCGCGGCCGGCACGGTGTGTTGCATCAGGGCAGGCAGGCTCACGGCAAAATTCCGCTTGAGCCGGCTGAGCGGCACCAGGTCCTGCGGCCGGCGCGGCCCGGCCAGGCTGGGGACGACCGAGTCCAGGTCCAGTTCAAGCGTGGCGGTGAACTGCGGGTCGGGAGTCTCATCGGTGCGGAACAGCCCCTGCTCCTTGGAGTAGCGTTCCACGCGGTCCACCGTTTCCGGGTCGCGACCGGTCCGCTCGAGGTAGCGGAGGGTCTCGGCGTCCACGGGGAAGAACCCGACCGTGGCGCCGTATTCCGGGGCCATGTTGGCGATGGTGGCCCGGTCCGCCAAGCCGAGCCCCGAGAGCCCGGGGCCGTAAAATTCAACGAATTTATCCACCACACCGTGATTGCGGAGGAGCTGGGTGGCCGTCAGCACCAGGTCGGTGGCCGTGGTCCCCACCGGGAGGCGGCCGATGAGCTTAAGCCCCACGACCTCCGGCACGAGCATGAAATACGGCTGGCCCAGCATGACGGCCTCAGCCTCGATTCCCCCGACGCCCCAGCCGATCACACCGAGGCCGTTGATCATCGTGGTATGGGAGTCGGTGCCCACCAGGGTGTCGGGATAGGCGGTGAGGGCTCCGAATTGGTTCCGCAGCTGCACCACCGGCGCCAGATACTCCAGGTTCACCTGGTGGACAATCCCGGTGCCGGGGGGCACCACCCGGAAATTGTCGAACGCTCGCTGGGCGAACTTCAGCAGTTGATAGCGCTCCCCGTTACGTTCAAATTCCAGCGCGACGTTCTTGAAGAACGCATCCGGGGTGCGATAGTGATCCACCTGCACCGAGTGGTCGATGACCAGGTCACAGGGGACCACGGGGTTGATGCGGTCGGGGTCGCCGCCCAGGCGCGCCATCGCGTCCCGCATCGCCACCAGGTCCACCACGCAGGGGACACCGGTGAAGTCCTGGAGGACGACCCGGGCGGGCATGAACGGGAACTCCGTGGCGGTGACGCCTGACGGTTGCCAGCCGGCGAGCTGTGCCACGTGCTCGCTCGTCACCGCACCCTGACCGGCATGGCGGAGGGCGTTCTCGAGGAGGACGCGCACGGAGAACGGCAGCCGGTCGAGGCGGGTCAGTCCCTGGCGCTCGAGTTCCGGCAGCCGGTAGATGGTGGCCGACTGGCCGCCGAGCGTGAGCTGATGACGGGCGCCGAAGGGATTCTGGGTCTGGTCTGCCATGAGGTCCGGACGGGTCAGGGGTCAGGGGTGCGGGACAGTCCTGTAAACTATCACCATTGCCGGGGATCGGGAGCCTTACATGGCCACACCGCACGCCATTACCCGCCGGGACGATGGGATCTACCTGGAATGGGACCGCGAGGGCCACGCCGCCCTGTACCCGGCCCGGGAGCTGCGCCTGGCCTGCCCCTGTGCCGGCTGCGTGGAGGAAATGACCTCCCGGCCGCTGCTGGACCCGGCCACGGTCCCCGCGGAGGTGCGACCGGTCCAACTGGCCCTGGTTGGTGCCTACGGGCTTCGGGTGCTCTGGAGCGACGGCCATGGGACGGGGATCTTCACGTTCAGCCAGCTCCTGGCGGCGTGCCCCTGCGACCGATGCCGGGCCAGCCGTGGCGCCTGACGCTGGTGCTGCCGGGCTTCCGGCTGTAACATCCGTGCCGAACTTCCCCGGAATCCGGAGCTTCCCCGCATGATCGTCGGCCGCCAGTACTGGATCATCATCTGGTACGCCATCCTTGCCCTGGGCCTCCTGGGTCTCTGGGCCGGGGTGTTCTGGGGCCGACGGACGGCGTGGGAAAACTTTGACGAGGTCCTCCGTGCCGGCGGGACCATCTCGGTGTCCGTGGGCATGCTCCTGCTGCTCAATGACCGTGGCGGCTGGTTCGGCGAGGCGCTGCTGGTGGCCTCGCTGCTCTGCTTCCTCCTGGCGCTGATCTATGGGCGGCGCCAGGCGCGCCGTCGGCCGCCCCGCCCCGATCCGGATGCCGAGGACGAGAGCGGATGATCCTTCGCCGACTCGCCCTCGTGCTGGCCCTGGCCTCGGCAGCGGTCTCGCCAACTACGGCCCAGGTTGCCGGCCCGTCCACGGGGGGAGCGGTGGCGCTCGAACATGAGCGGCGCATGCTCGGGCATCACAAGCGGGTCCTGATGATCGCCGCCCACCCCGACGATGAAAATACCGAGGTCCTGACGATCCTGAGCCGGGGCCACGGGGCAGAAACGGCCTACCTTTCCCTGACCCGGGGCGAGGGGGGCCAGAACCTGATCGGCCAGGAGCTCGGCGTGGGGCTGGGCCTGATCCGCAGTGGGGAACTCCTCGCCGCCCGGACGCTCGATGGCGGCCGCCAGTACTTCACCCGCGCCACGGACTACGGGTTCTCCAAGTCGATGGAGGAGGCGTGGCGCAACTGGCCCCGCGATTCGATCCTCAAGGATGCCGTGCGGATCATCCGCCGGTTCCAGCCCCAGGTCCTCATCTCCGTCTTCAGCGGCACGCCCCTCGACGGCCATGGCCACCACCAGGCCGCCGGGTGGATCGCTGCCGAGGCATTCCGGGTGGCGGGCGATCCGCGGGTCTTCCCGGAGCTGGAGCGCGACGAGGGACTGCATGCCCACACGCCGCTCAAGTTTTATCGCTCCTCGCGGTTCGAGCCCGGCGCGGCGCTGGCGGAGCTGGACGGTGGCCAGCTCGACCGGGTCGTGGGTCAGTCCTTTCGGCAGGTGGCCATGCGCAGCCGCAGCCTGCATCGCAGCCAGAACATGGGGGCGCTGCAGGAGGTCGGGCCTTCCACCGCACGGCTGCAATTGGTGGAGGACCGCACCGGCGCCGGCGCAGCGTTCTGGTCGGGCATCGACACCACCGAGCGGGCCGGCGATCCTGAGCAGGCGCTCCGCCGGGCCCGGGTCGCGGCGATGGCGGCGAGCCTCATCTTCGACGCGATCGTCTCCGATGACCGGGTCGTGGCCGGTCAGCATGTCACCCTGCGGCTCTCGGCGTGGAACGCAGGGGATGCTGCGGCAGACGTCCGGCCCACGCTTCGTGAAGACCTGCGCGGGTGGGTGCGTGGCAGTGACTGCCTCGACCGGCTGGTGACGGTGGCGCCCGACGAGGTAATTCACTGTCCGGTGGCACTTCAGGTGCCAGACGCGGCGCGTCTTTCGATCCCCTACTTCCTGGAACAGGCCCCCGGGGCTGCGGTGTACGCTTGGGGTGGACCCCCCGAGGAATGGGGGGAGCCGTTCGAGCCCACCCCCCTCGAGGCGTGGTACGAGGTCGAGGCGGCCGCTTCCACCACCCACCGGGTGCCGGTGGTGGTCAGCTATCGGTATCGGGATCAGGTCGTGGGAGAGGTGAGGCGGCCGGTCCATGTGGTGCCACGGGTGGATGTGCGCATGGAGCCGCGCGCCGGTGTCTGGGGGACGGGTGGTGGCGCGCACGAGATCACCGTGTCGCTCCTGCACGGTGCGCCGGACACCACCGTTGGCTCACTTCGGCTCGACGTGCCGCCTGGCTGGACGGTTTCCCCCGCGGTGCCGTTCAGGCTCACCCGCGAGGAGGAGAGTTGGCGCCATGCCTTTTCCGTCCGCCCGGCGGCAAACGCACGACCGGGGACCTACCAGGTCCACGCCATCGCCCGGACCACTACGGGTGACGAGTTCTCCCTCGGGCTGGAGACGATTGACTATCCCCACCTGACCGCGCGACTCCTGCCCCGGCCGGCGGCGATGACCGTGCAGCTGGCCGAGGTCCGCCTGCCCAGGGTGGCCCGCATCGGGTACGTCCGGGGTGCCTCTGACCGGGTGCCCGAGGTACTCCGTGAAGTGGGCCTGCCGCTCGATGTGCTCGATCGGGCGGCGTTGCTCCGCGGAGATTTCTCACCCTGGGACGTGATCGTCATCGGCAGCCGGGCGTTCGAGACGGACACGGCCCTGGTGGAGCAGTCGGCTCGTCTCCTTGAGTGGGTTGAGCGCGGCGGCCGCCTGCTGGTCCAGTATCAGCAGCATGCCTACTTCAACGGAGGCCACCTGCCGGTGCCGATGAGCCTGGCCGAGCGGGGGCACGATCGGGTCACCGATGAATCGGCCCCGATCCACGTGCTTCGCCCGGATCGTCCCCCGTTCAGCGGCCCCAACAGGATGACCGAGGCCGACTGGGACGGCTGGGTGCAGGAGCGCGGCCTCTACTTCGCGACCTCCTGGGATCCGGCGTGGGATACCTTCCTGCACACCAGCGACCCGGGGGAGCCCCCACTGGCCGGCGGGCTGCTGGCCACCCGCGTCGGAGCGGGGACTTACATTTACACGGGACTGAGCTTTTTCCGCCAACTGCCGGCTGCCGTGCCGGGTGCCCTGCGGTTGTTCCTGAACCTGCTGGAGTACGACCATCCCACTGCCAACCCCTGACCAGCCAGACACCCCGTCGGCAGGGCACCGAGTGCCCGCGTGAGCAGCACTCCATCGAGCCAGCGCGACGAACTGCGGCGTCTCGGGGTCCTGATCGCGGCCAGCGGCGTGGACATGATCGGGTTTGCCATCGTCCTGCCGATCCTCCCGTTCTACGCGCTGGAGATGAACGCCTCCCCGTTTCAGGTCGGGCTGCTCATCTCGGCGTTCTCGGTGGCCCAGCTCCTGTTTGCTCCGGTCTGGGGACGGGTGTCGGACCATTACGGCCGGCGGCCGGCCCTGCTCATCGGCCTCAGTTCCGCGATGGTGGCGTATGTGGTCTTCGCATTCGCGGATTCCCTGTGGCTGCTGCTGGCCTCGCGGGTCGTCCAGGGGGCGGGAGGCGGCACCACGGCGGTGGCCCAGGCCTACGTGGCGGACACCGTGGAGCCACGGGGGAGGGCGCGTGCGCTGGGATGGCTCTCGGCCGCCACGGCCGTGGGCATCATGGTGGGCCCCGCGCTGGGCTCGTTTGCGGCCCGCTGGGGGCAGGCGGCGCCCGGGCTCGTGGCGGCGACGCTCTGCCTCCTGAACATCGGCTTTGCGTGGCGGTGGCTGCCGGAGTCCCGTCCGCGCCTCGCGCCCGGGTCGAGCGCGCCAACCCGCACGCCCATCCTGCGTGCGGCCCTCATGGTGATTCGCCAGCCGGGGAGCCCGGTGCCGCGCCTCATCTGGATCTACGCGGCGGGCATGCTCGGCTTTACCGCGATGACCGCGACGCTGACGCTGTTCCTGCAGGCGGAATTTGACTTCACGGTCGAGAATATCGGATATGTGTTCCTGTACATGGGCGGCGTCTCGCTGGTGATGCGCTCCCTGCTGCTCGGACCGATCATCAATGCCTTGGGGGAAGTGGCCACGATGCGCGCCGGGACCGTCCTGTTGACCATCGGCCTGTTGCTGATGCCACTCCCCAATGGCCTGATCGGCCTCGCCGCGGTCATGGCGCTGGTCCCGATCGGCACCGCCCTGCTGTTTCCGGCCACGACCTCCCTGGTGTCGCAGGCCACACCGCGCGCCGATCTGGGCATGACAATGGGAGTCGCGCAGACCTTTGCCGGCCTCTCCCGCGTCATCGCGCCATTGATCGCAACCTGGGCATTCGGGGCCCACGGGCATGGATCGCCCTTCCTGATCGCCGGCCTGATCGTCGCCGGCGTTGGGGTGTTGGCCTTCCGAGCCACGGCGGACCTTCATCCCGCCCCCTCGGGCGGAGGCGCCTGATGCACCTCGACACCCTGCTGCCCACCGACCTGGCTGGGGCTGGTTGGCCCGAGGTGGCGGCCCTGTACGAGGCGCTGCACCCGGCGCCGACGTCCCCCGCCGACGTCCCCGCCTGGCTGGCGCGGTGGTCCCGGCTGGAGGCGTGCCTGACCGAGGCGGCCTCCCTGGCGATGATCGCCTACACCTGCGATACCGCGGATGCGTCGAAGGGGCGCGCTCACCTGCGCTTCTCCTCCGACATCCTGCCCCGGGCGGAGGAACAGTCGGTCGTGCTGGCCCGGGCCCTGGTGGCCTCCGGATGGACGGATCGGGACTTCGAGGTGCCGATGGTGCGATTCCGGACGGCGATCAAGGTCTTCCGGGAAGCCAATGTGCCGCTCTTCGCCGAATTGGAGGAACACTCCGCGTCGTACCAGCGGATCACCGGGGGCATGACCGCGGAGTGGGAGGGGAAGCGCCGCCCCCTTCCGATGCTGGCGCCCCACCTGCAGGCACGGGATCGGGTGGTGCGCGAGCGGGCGTGGCGGGCCACCACACAGCCCTATGTCGAGGAACGCGGCGCGCTGGCTGGCCTGTTCGACACCATGCACACCCTTCGCCAACGCGCCGCGCGCCAGGCAGGCTTTGCGGACTATCGGGACTACGCCTTCACGGCCAAGTGCCGCGTCGACTACACGCCGGCCGACTGTGAGCGGTTTCACGCCGCGGTGGAGGCGTCGGTGGTTCCCGCGATCGACCGGGTGCTGACCCTGCGGCGGGAGCGACTGGGCCTCCCGGTGCTGCGCCCCTGGGATCTCGCCGTCGACCCGTGGGGGGACCAGCCGCTCCAGCCGTTCACCGATGGTGCGGATCTGGCCGCCACGGCAGCCCAGGTGTTCCGTCGTGTGGATCCTGCGCTGGCGGAGGAGTTCGACGCGATGGTGGCCGAGCAACTCCTCGACCTGGACAGCCGGGAGGGGAAGGCGCCGGGCGGGTACTGCGACACCCTCCACTTCCGCGGGCGGCCGTTCATCTTCATGAACGCCTCGGGCGTGATGGAGGACGTCACCACGCTGCTGCACGAGGCCGGCCACTGCTTTCACGCCTTCGCCTCGCACCGGTGGCCGCTGATCTGGCAGCGGCATCCGGGCTCCGAGTCGGCCGAGCTGGCGTCGATGTCCATGGAACTGCTGGCGGCGCCACACCTCGGCCCTCCCGACGGGTTTCTCGACGCGGTGGGCCAGCGACGCGCCCAGATTGCCCACCTCGAGGATGTCCTGCTTTCACTGGCCCACATCGCCTCAGTGGACGCCTTCCAGACCTGGCTCTACACCAACCCGGGCGGCGGCGACCCCGCCGCGCGGGATGATCATTGGCTGGCCTTGCGGGCACGCTTCGAGCCGGGGGTGGACTGGACCGGTCTGCGCGAGGAGCGCATTGCGCGGTGGTACCGTCAGTTGCACATCTTCCTGTACCCGTTCTACTACATCGAATACGGCATCGCCCAGCTTGGGGCGCTCCAGGTGTGGGCCCGGAGCCTGGCGGACCCGGCGGAGGCCCTGGCCGGCTATCGCCGGTTCCTCTCCCTCGGGGCCACCAGGCCGCTGCCGGAGCTCTACCAGGCCGCCGGGGCGGAGTTGACCTTTGACCAGGCGCGGATCGCCGACCTGGTGGCCATGGTGGAAGCCCAGATCAGGGAACTGGTGTCCGGCCTCCCCGAGGTTGCGCCACGCTGACAAACCCCCGAGATTGCCCCCGGTTCGAGTCGGCCTGGCGGCCGCACGTGTCCCCCGTGGAGGAGTCTGGATGGCGAAGGAAGAAGGCATTGAGATGGAAGGGGTGGTGCAGGAGGTCCTGCCCGACCGCAATTACCGGGTGCTGCTCGAGAACGGGCACACGATCCTGGCCTACGCGGCCGGGAAGATGAGCAAGTTCAAGATCCGGGTGCTGGAGGGCGATCGGGTCAGCGTGGTGCTCTCGCCCTACGACCTGACGCGCGGGCGGGTGATCTACCGGCACAAGTAGAAGCGGCCTCCGGGTCGCCGGCTGACAACGCACACGGGCCGCTCCAGGGAGGAGCGGCCCGTTGCGTGTCATGGCCCAGCCGGGGCTTACTCGGCCTTGGTGACGTTCTCGGCAGCCGGGCCCTTGGCCCCGTCAACCACATCGAACTCCACCTTGTCCCCTTCCGCCAGGCTGCGGAAGCCGTCCATCCGGATGGCCGAGTGATGCACGAAGCAGTCCTTGTCGCCATTCTCCGGTGTGATGAAGCCGAACCCCTTTGCATCGTTGAACCACTTCACGGTGCCGAGCATGCGTGCCATTCCGACGACTCCTGATTGTGTGACCAACCCCACGGCGCCTGCGCCGCCGGGCTTCGATGCGCACGGGCGCGTCCCGTGTCATGAAGAGTGGGGCCTGCTGTCCGGACTGTCGGAGAAGTGCCACGAAGCCCAGCAGTAGGGGCGTATCAGGGGACCAATATTGGAAGCGGTTCCGGAATTGTCAAGCACCGTGGAGTCAGCCGTTGCGCTTGAAGATGCGCGACATCCAGGCGTGCCCGGTCTGGCGCTGCTGGTCACGGCGCAGGGCGCGATTCATCGCGTGGAGGAACTCGCTCGCCGTCGGGAATCGGGCGGTCACCTCCGCGCGCAGCGCGCGGCGCAGGACCTCCGCCAACTCAGGCCCGACTTCCGCGCTGCGCGCCGACAGGTCCGGCAGCTGGTCGGTGGTCTGGCTGGCCAGGACCTGCTCGGGGGTGGCGCCGGTGAACGGCGGGGAGCCGATCAACGCGAACACCGCCACGGCCGCGAGGCTGTAGAGATCCGAGCGCTGGTCCACCTGTTCGCCGAGGAGCTGCTCGGGGCTGGCGAATTGCGGGGTGCCACTCTGGCTCGTCGCGCCGCCCCACTTGCCATGGCCCAGCAGCGCCAGGGCCAGGCCGAAATCGGTGATCCGGAGGCTGCCATCCCGCCGCTCGAGGAGCATGTTCTCGGGCTTGATGTCCCGGTGCACCAGGCCAGCCCCGTGAGCATGGCTGAGCGCGTCAAGCCCCTCGCGCAGCAGGCGCACCACACGGTCCAGGGGCAGGGGGCCGTTGCGCTCCACCAGTTGGGCCAGGTTCGGTCCATCCACCATTTCCATGGTGTACCAGATCAACCCTGAACGCCCGCCGATGTCGTAGATGTCCACGATATGGGCATGGTTGAGGCGCGCCGCCAGCTGGGCCTCGCGACGGAACCGCTCCACCACCGAGGGATCCTGCGTCAGGAGTGGATGCAGCACCTTCAGGGCGACCATCCGCTCCAGGTGGAGGTCCCGCACGCGGTACACGCGGCCGAAGCCGCCGCTCCCCAGCTCCCCGAGCAACTCATAATCGTCACCGAGGGCGCGGCGCAGGCGCTTCTCCCAGAGCCCGCTGTTTTCCTGGGCCATGACCGCGCCGGTCGGGCCCTCACTCATGCCGGGCGTGTCGAAGCTCCCGGCCACCGACGTGAACTCCTCGAGCATCTCCGCGGCGGTGAGGAACCGTCGGGCCGGGTCGGGATGCAGTGCCCGGAGCAGGATCCGCTCCACCATCCGCGGCGTCGCGGGCCGGACCTTCGAGGGCAGCACGAGCCGGGCGGGATCCTCCGGCGGCTCGACGCCCGTCAACGCGAAATAGAGGATCGCCGCCGCGGTAAAGACGTCGCTGGTCGGCTCGCCGGGAGCCCCCTCGCGCACCTCGGGTGCCATGAAGGCGGTCCCGCTCACCTGTTCGTCGGCGGGAATGTGCGGCAGGACATAGCTGCAGAAGCGAAGGTCGGTGAGCGTGCCCCGGCCCCCGGGGCTCACCAGCATGGATGCGGGCACCATGCGGCGCACGATGACCCCACGCGTGTGCGCGTGCTCCAGGGCGCCGAGCAGGTCACGGGCGAGCGTGTGCACGGCCGGGATCGGGCGGGGGCCCCGGGCCACCGCTTCGTGGAGCCCTTCGCCCTCGATCCAGTTGCCGATGCGGAAGGCCAGATCCTCGAGCACGCCCGCGTCATACAGATGGCGGATCGCCGGATGGTCCAGTTGGGCCAGGGCCTCGGCCTCGGACAGGAACCACGCGCGCAGCGCCGGGGTGGAGAAGAAATGGACCCGAAGGCTGACCCGCCGGTTCAAGAGCGTGTCGCTGGCCAGGAAGAGGACGCGCTCAGGGGAGGCTGCGGCGAGCCGTTCGAGCCGGTACCGGGCCCCAAGCGCCGCCTCGGTCCGCAGGAACAGCTGGACGGCATCCTGGGTCACCATCAGTGGCGGCCGGCGCTAATCCGCAGGCGCGACTTCAGCGGTATTGCGACCCTTCCGCTTGGCGCTGTACAGCGCCGCGTCGGCGGCGGCCATGAGGCTGGCGGTCGTGGTGCCGTTGCGCGGAGCCTCGGCCAGCCCCACGCTCAGCGTGACCACCCCGAACTCGGGGTGTTGCTCGGTCAGGCGGGTCATGCCGGCCTGCAACCGCGACACGAACACCTTGGCCTCCTCGGCCGAGGTCATCGGGAGGATCGCCACGAATTCATCGCCGCCCAGCCGGCCCACGACGTCCATCGTGCGGATCTGCTGGGTCATCAGCTGGCCCACCAGCACCAGGAACCGGTCGCCGGCGGCATGTCCGAGCGTATCGTTGACCTGCTTGAAATAATCGAGATCCAGCAGGACGATGGTGGTCCGCACCTGGTGGCGGCTGCTCCGGGAGATCTCGGCGCCCAGCCGCTCCTCGAGGGCGCGCCGGTTCAGCAGCCCGGTGAGTTCGTCGGTCGTGGCGGCGTTGTGGAGCCGCTCCACCAGCTCCGCGTTCTTCAAGGCGATCCCCGCGGCGAACGACAAGGTGGCGGCCAGCTCACGTTCGGCGCGGCCGTAGGGGTGGTCATTCATGCGGGGGCCCAGCACCATCAAGGCCATGCGCTCGCCACCGGCATCCAGCGGCACCACGAGCTCCGAGGTGGGGGGCAGCAGGCTGCGCAGGCCGACATCCTCACCCTCGCTCACCTGGCTGCCAATGGGGAGCACGGCGTCCATCCGATCCCGGTCAATCGGGACGGGTCCCTCCTGCTGGTTGAGTGCCCGGAACCGGATGGGGAGGTAGCGGTCGCCCTGGGCACGATAGAGGCAGGCCCACCAAGCGAAGAACACTTCCGCCATGAAGTCCATGACCAGCACCTCGGTCTCCTCCGTGGAGTGCACCGAGGAGAGCAGGCGCGCGACCTGGCGCAGGGCCCGCAACTGGAAGGCGGCGTCATCGAGCTCGGCCTGGCGGCTCGCCAGCACGCTGCGCAACTCGAGCGTGACGCTCAGCCCGAGGGCCAGCGCCAGCGCTGCCGAGCGCACCACCGGCGCCTGCTCGGGGCCGGTGAAAATGGCCAGTTCGGTGTGGCCGCTGGAGCAGCGCGCCACCTCGACGGCGTCGTCAGGTCGGGGGCCCGGGCCGATGGCCGGTACGACGGTCTCGTTGTCCGAGACCTCGAACCAGATCGCGTCTGAGCCGAACTGCTGCACCAGAGCGGCACGGCACCGCTCAAAGAGCTCGGTGTCGGTCCGGGCCTGGTGGCAGGCCTTGGCGAACGCGGATGGCAGGTTGGCCAGCGCCGGGCCGACGGGGTTGAGGCCCATGCCCAAAGCTAATTCCCCCGACGGGCGCAAGGGAGCCTCATGGGAGTCCCACGAGCTTGTGGGTCTGGAGGGACAGGCGCCAGGCCGGATGGGCAAGGCAATACTCCACAGCCAGTTGGGTGTTGGCGAGCCGATCCGGCCCGTCCATCGGCTGGAGGAGGAAGTGCCCGAACTCCAGCGCCAGGAGGCTCGTCGGGTCGATCCCCACCTGCGGATAGACCAGCTTCAGCTCGTCCCCGCGCTCCTGGACCAGGGCCGCGCCAGCCTTCGGGCTGACGCAGACCCAGTCGAGGCTCGCGGGCGCGGGCAGGGTGCCGTTGGTCTCCACCGCCACCGCGAATCCGTGGTCGTGGAAGGCGTCAATGAGGGGTTCGTCCAGCTGCAGCAGCGGCTCGCCACCGGTGCAGACCACCAGCGGGTCGCCAGGTCGATCGGAGTGCCAGGCAGCGGCCACCGCGTCCGCCAGCGCCGTCGGCGTGGCGAACTTGCCGCCACCGGGACCATCGGTCCCGACAAACTCGGTGTCGCAGAACTGGCAGATCGCGCGCGCGCGATCTGTTTCGCGGCCCGTCCAGAGATTGCACCCCGCAAAACGGCAGAAGACCGCCGCCCGTCCGGACTGCATCCCCTCGCCCTGCAGCGTGTAGAAAATCTCCTTGATGGTGTACATCCATCAATAATAGCGGCAGACCACCCGGAGGTAGCTCGTGGGACCCTCATCGGCCGATGACCGCTTCCCGGCCTGCTATCGCGCCCCTTCCACCCGATACGCCACCGGATCCGCACGCCCGGCCTCACGGAATCCCTTCAGGCGCAGGCGGCAGGAGTCGCACTCGCCACAGGCCAGGCCATCGTCCCCAGGATCGTAGCAGCTGTGCGTCAGGCCGTAGTCGACGCCGAGCGCCAGCCCCCGGGTGATGATCGCCGCCTTGGTCATGGCCATGAGCGGCGCGTGCACCCGCATCCGGCGCCCTTCCTCGGTGGCCGCGCGCGTGGCCAGGTTGGCAAGGCGCTCAAAGGCCTCGATGAAGGCTGGCCGGCAGTCGGGATACCCGCTGTAATCCAGTGCGTTGACCCCGATGAAGATGTCATCGGCGCCGAGGACCTCCGCCCAGCCCAGGGCAAACGAGAGGAAAATGGTGTTGCGCGCAGGGACGTAGGTGATCGGCACCCCGTCCGCCGGCGTGCCAGCCGCCGCCGACTGCTTCGGGACGGGCAGGTCGGCCGTCAGCGCACTGCCACCAAATGCTCGCAGGTCGATGGTGGCGATGACGTGCTGGGCCGCGCCGAGATGGGAGGCCACGGCACGCGCCGCCACCAGTTCAGAGGCATGTCGTTGGCCGTAGGCAAAGGACAGCGCGTGGGGGACGTACCCCTCGGCCCGCGCGATGGCCAGGGCAGTCGCGGAGTCCAGCCCACCACTCAGGAGCACGACGGCGGGGCGCGAGGAGGCGGGCATTCGATGTCAGCGCCCCGGGGCGAGTTGCTCGCGCAAGGCGGCCTCCAGTTCGGGGGACTGGAACCGATACCCGGCTGCCAGGAGCACGTCTGGGACGCACCGCTGGCTGGCGAGGAGCATCGCGTCGGCCATGTCCCCGAAGAGGAGGCGGAGTGCAAAGGGAGGGACGGGCAGGAGCGCCGGACGGTGAAGCACCCGGCCAAGCGTTTGTGCCAGCTCGGCGAAGGTGACGGGGGCGGGGCTGACGGCGTTGACCGGCCCCATCAGCGTCGGCGTATCAATCGCAAAGCGGATGATCCGCACGAGCTCGGCGCGGGTCAGCCAGCTCACCCACTGCCTGCCGGAGCCGAGCGGCCCGCCGACACCGAGCCGGAAGGGGAGGAGCATGCGCTCCAACGCACCACCCGCCGGATCCAGCACGATCCCGAACCGAAGGCAGGCGACACGGATGCCGGCCTCGGCGGCGGGCGTCGTGGCCGCCTCCCACGCCGTGCCGACGTCGGCGAGGAACCCTGCTCCGGGAGGGCTGGTCTCGGTGAGGATCTCGTCGCCCCGGTCGCCGTAGATGCCGACGGCCGAGGTGCTCACGAGGACCGCGGGTTGGTGCGTCAGCCCAGCCAGCGCCCCGGCCAGGAGCGAAGTGCCGGCGACGCGACTCTGGCGGATGCGGCGCTTCTTGTCGGTGGTCCAGCGGCCGCGGGCAATATCCTCGCCGGCCAGATGCACCACGGCGTCGAGTCCCTCGAGGGCATCCCGGTCAATCGCCCCGGTGGCCGGATCCCAGGTGGCCGTGTCCCCGGGCGTGGGCCGCCGCACCAGCGACAGGACGCGGTGACCGTCCGCCCTGAGGCTCGCCACCACCGCCCGGCCGACGAAGCCGCTCGCGCCCGTGACCGCCACCTGCAGTGCCATCTCAGAAATCTCCTGCCGCCCGCCGGATCAGCAGCAGGTCGGTGATGTTGTCCAGGGTCAGCAGCCCGACGAGGCTGCCGTCCTCCCCGACGACGGGAAGCGCGGGCAGCCCGCTCCGACGGAGGTGTTCCAGGGCGGTATCGAACGGCATATTGACGGGCACGGTGTCGGTGATGGGGGCCATCGCACCCTGGATGCTCGCCTCAGGCCCCTGCTCGGTCAGCCCGCGGATCAGGTGATCCCGGGTCATGAGCCCCTCCAGCCGGCCCAGGTTGTCCACCACCGGAAATTCGCGCTGGTCGCCGGTCAACAATGCCTCAGCCGCATCGCCCAGCGTGGCGTGCACCCGAAGCACCCGGAAGTTGGTCACCATCATCTGGGCGGCGCGGATGCCCTTGCCGGCTGCCCGGGTCTCCACCATGCTCGCCTCGGCCTGCGCGGCCAGGAAGATGAACCCGGCGATCAGGATCAGGATCGGGTTGGGGTAGGGCCCGAACAGGGCCAGAAGCCCCAGCGCAATGGCGAACCCCTGGCCGATCCGAACGGCGATGCGGGTGCCCGCCACCATGCCCTTGCGGCGCGCCAGCACGGCCCGGAGGACACGCCCCCCGTCCATGGGGAATGCCGGGATCATATTGAAGGCGAGCAGGTAGATGTTCACCCACATCAATCCCGGCACCAGGTTGGGGAGCGCGGCCTCCCCGAGGAGCACGGGCTCTGCCGACCCGCCGGTGAGGGCCAGCGTTGCCCAGAGCACCGCGACAATGACGGCGGTGACCGCCGGCCCGGCGAGCGCCACCAGGAGTTCCTGCCCGGGCTCATCCGGCATCCGTTCCAACCGGGCCAGGCCCCCAATCGGGGACAGCAGGACCTCGGGGGTGCGCACCCCGAAGCGTCGGGCCATCATGATGTGGCCGAATTCGTGGAGCAGGATGCAGAAGAAAATGGCCAGGAGGAAGAGCGTGATGCCGGCGGCGGCCGCCGCCCCGCCGCTCTGGGCGGCACCCCAGGCCAGCCAGCCCAGGAGCAGGAGGAAGGTCAGGTGCACCCGGATCTGGGTGCCGGCAATGGTCACCAGGTTGAACGACCAGCGCACGAAGGGGACCTCCCTGGGGTTCTCACACGGGGCCGGCGGGCCTCTCCCGGAGCAGGCAGGCTCGCCAGAACGGGCATCGTAGCATACGTCAGCCCGGCTGGCGAAGCGAGGCCTGCCCCGACGTGAGGCAGCCGGGGACATCCCTGGTACCCGGCCGGCCCGCCCTGGATCCGCCGGGGGCTGCTGTCGCGAGACGGGGTGGTGCATTAGAATTCCTTCCCTTCTTTCCCCATGCAGGAGCCGGCCATCAGCACGACGTGGACCATCCGGGATGCCGAGAAGCTGTACAACATGAAGGGCTGGGGCCTGGGCTTCTTCCGCATCAACGAGGAAGGCCATGTCACGGTCCACCCCGACGGCACCCCGGGTAACGGGCTGGATCTCTACAAGCTGGCGCTGGATCTCAACGCGCAGGGGATCGGCCTGCCCCTCCTGATCCGGTTCTCCGATATCCTGCGCGCCAGGATCACGACCCTGGCCACCGATTTCCGCCGTGCCATCGAGGAATTCTCCTACGAGGGCGCCTATACCAGCGTCTATCCGATCAAGGTCAACCAGCAACGCCACGTCGTCGAGGAAATCGTCGAATTCGGCCAGCCCTACGGCGTCGGCCTCGAATGCGGCAGCAAGGCGGAACTGCAGGCGGTTCTCGGCCTGGTGGAGCGAACCGACCACCTGATCGTCTGCAACGGCTACAAGGACGAGGAATTCATGCGGCTGGCCCTGATGGGCCAGAAGCTCGGTCACACCGTCTTCATCGTCATCGAGCAGCTCAGCGAGCTCGACGTCCTGCTGCGCGTGTCCGAGGAGCTGAAGGTGACCCCGACCATGGGGGTCCGCATCAAGCTGGCCACCGAGGGGTTCGGGCGCTGGGCCAAGAGTGGGGGCGAGAAGTCGAAGTTCGGACTGAGCGCGTCCCACCTCATGGCGCTCCTGGAGCGCCTGAAGACGATGGGACGGAGCGACCTCCTCCGGTTGATCCATTTTCACCTCGGTAGCCAGATCACCGATATCCGCTACATCAAGGCCGGGCTCGAGGAGATCGGCCGCTACTACACCGAGCTGCGCGGGATGGGGTTCGATATCACCCACGTGGACGTGGGTGGCGGCCTGGGCGTGGACTATGACGGGTCGCGCACCACCCGCTCCGCCAGCATGAACTACACGACGCGGGAATACGCCAACGACGTCGTGTACACGCTGGGGACCGTCTGCCGGAACCAGGGGCTGCCGATGCCAGCCCTGATCTCGGAATCCGGTCGTGCCCTGACCGCCCACCACTCGCTCCTGCTGGTCAACGTGACCGACGTCGAGTCACAGGACGTGCGGGGCGCGCCGGGCCTGCGGGACGATCCACACCCGTTGCTCGTGGAGCTCAAGGACAACCTCGACACGCTGACGCCCGACCGGGTCGAGGAGGTCTTCCACGATGCGATCTTTGCCAAGGAGCGAGCCCAGGAGCTGTTTGCCAGCGGCGTCTTCAGCCTCCGGGACAAGGCTGAGGCCGAGCAGTTCTATCTGGTGACGATGAATGCGCTGAAGGGGCTCATCGCCGACGACAAGGGCGCCCATCCTGAAATTACCTCGCACCTCGAGGCCGTCCTGGTGGACCGGTATTTCTGCAATTTCTCGGTCTTCCAGTCGCTGCCCGACAACTGGGCGATCGAGCAGATCTTCCCGGTGATGCCGGTGCACCGCCTCCATCAGGAGCCGACCCGGCGGGGGACGCTGCAGGATATCACCTGCGATTCCGACGGGGTGATCGACCATTTCGCGGGCGGTCGCAAGGGCAAGCCCTGCCTGGAACTGCACACCGTCAATGACGACCAGCACTACATCCTCGGCATCTTCCTGACCGGCGCCTACCAGGAGATCCTGGGTGACCTCCACAACCTCTTCGGCGACACCAATGCGGTGCACGTCCGTTTCCGGGACAGCGCCTATGAGGTGAGCGATCTGGTGCGCGGGGACACGGTCACCGAGGTGTTGAACTACGTTCAGTTCCACGCCTCCGACCTGCTGACCACCTTCCGCCGCAAGGTGACCAACGCCGCCGAGCTCTCGCGCCAGGAGGCCAACGCCTTCATCGCCGACTATGTGGCGGGGCTGGAGGGGTACACCTACCTCGAGGAGGAGTTGCCGGGGGAGGGGTGAGGGGGGGGCGGGAACTGCCAGGGTTCTGCGCCAGGCTGAGGTCTGCGCATGGTAAGAGGGATCTGTCGGGTTCCGTGAAAAGACGAGGTCGTCGCTCGGTGAGAGGGAACCGCATGCGGATGTAGTTCCCTCTCACCATGTGAGGGGCGTCACCCGTCGAGGAGCCCGACAGTTCCCTCTCACCTCTTACCTCTCAGGGCATCTCGCGCAGCTCAATCCCCGTGTAGATCTGCCGCGGCCGGGCGATCTTCTGCTCCTTGTCGCCCAGCATCTCCTCCCACTGCGCCAGCCACCCCGGCAGGCGGCCCAGCGCGAAGAGGACCGTGAAGTAATCGGTCGGATAGCCCATCGCCTGGTAGATCAGGCCACTGTAGAAGTCCACGTTCGGATACAGCTTGCGGCTGATGAAGTAGTCGTCTTCCAGGGCGATCCGCTCCAGCTCCAGGGCGATCTCCAGCTTCGGGTTCAGGCCGGTCTGGGCAAAGACGTCGTCGGCCACCTGCTTGATCAGCTTGGCGCGCGGGTCGTAGGACTTGTAGACCCGGTGGCCAAAGCCCATCAACCGGCCCTCGCCCTTCTTGACCCGCTCGATGAAGCCGGGGATCTGCTTCGCGTCGCCGATCTCGTCGAGCATCCGGAGCACCGCCTCGTTGGCGCCGCCGTGGAGCGGCCCGTAGAGGGCGGCAATGCCGGCCGAGACGGCCGAGTAGGGATCCACCTGCGAGGAACCGACGGCGCGCACCGAGCTGGTGGAGCAGTTCTGCTCATGGTCGGCGTGGAGGATCAGCAGGATCTCCAGGGCGCGCTGCAGCACCTTGTTCGGCTCATGCTTGCCGCCGATGCTGAAGGTCATGTTCACGAAGTTGCCGATGTAGTCCAGGTCGTTGCGCGGAAACTCGAAGGGCAACCCGCGCGAATGCCGGAAGGCGAACGCCGCCAGGGTGGGCATCTTGGCCATCAGGCGGACCCGCTGGATGTAGCGGGTGGCCGGATCGTGGATATCCTTCGCATCGGGATAGAAGGTGGAGAGGGCCCCCACGGCGCTCAGCAGCATTCCCATCGGGTGCGCATCGTAGCGGAAGCCGTCCAGGAACTTCATGATGTTGGTGTGGACGTAGGTGTGGTAGCGGATGTCATGCTCCCACTTGGCCCGTTGCTCGGCGGTCGGGAGTTCGCCCTCGCTCAACAGGAAGGCCACGTCGAGGAACGAGCTCCGCTCGGCGAGCTGGTCGATCGGATAGCCCCGGTAGCGCAGGATGCCGAGGTCGCCGTCGATGAAGGTGATGCTGCTCCGGCAGGCCGCGGTATTCAGGAACGCGGGGTCGTAGGTCATCAACCCGAAGTCGTCCTCGCCGGTCTTGATCTGCCGGAGGTCGATCGCGCGGATGGTGCCGTCGGTGACCGGCACCTCGTACTGCTTGCCGGTCCGGTTGTCGGTGATCGTCAGGGAGTTCGTGGTCACGCGGGTACCCTTGTATCGTTAAGGCAGGTGGAAAGGCGTGTCGTGGTCGCAATTTAACCCCGTCGCGCCCGGCTCCGAACCCTCGGAGCGCCGTGCCTCGCCCCAGGCCCATCGCGTGGGAGCGGCGTACTTCTTGCAAAGCTGGCTTAGGTTGACGAAGGCCGTCCCCCTGGCCCTCCGGGGCCCGCCCCCGGGGCCGCCCCGGCCTGACTTCAGAAGGAGCGCGATGTGTCCCGTCGATTGACCGCCCTGCTCGGATTCTCCCTGGTGGCCGCCTGCTCTGGCGACGGCACCGGTCCCGACAATCCCGCCGCCACGGCGCTGGCCCTCCTGACCCAGCCCTCGGCCTCCGCCCAGAGCGGAGTGGCCTTCCCGGTCCAGCCCGTCGTCCAGCTCCGCAACGCCCAGGGAGAGGCGGTGGGGCAGGCCGACGTGCTGATCACCGCGGTGATCGCCACCGGCGGCGGGGCCATCGTGGGTACGGCCGCCCAGCGGACGGACGTCGAGGGCAAGGCCACCTGGACCAACCTCGGGCTCAGCGGAACGGCCGGTGAGCGGACCCTGCGGTTTGAATCGCCGGGGCTGGCGTCGGTGCTGTCGGCGCCGGTGTCGCTCGGCGCCGGCGCCGGGGCGGCGATCATCCTCCTGGCCGGCAACAACCAGGTCGCCGCGGCGGGAGCGGCGGTCCCGGTCCTGCCCCGGGTCAGGGTAACCGATGCCTGGAACAACCCCGTCCCGGGTGCCGCCGTCACCTTTGCGGTGCTCACCGGCGATGGCACGGTGACCGGCGGTGCGGCCCAGACGATCGCGGACGGCACGGCGAGCCCCACCGCCTGGAACCTGGGGCCCCTGGTGGGACAGAATACCCTGCAGGCCTCGCTCGACAATGACCCGGGTGCGGCGGTGACCTTTACGGCGACGGCGACGGTCGGCCCGGCGGCGCAGCTTGTCGTCGTCGAAGGCGATGGGCAGACCGCCACGATCGGCACGGCGGTCGCCACAGCGCCCGGCGTCAAGCTCATGGATGCCTTCGGCAACCCCGTCCCTGGGATCTCGATCACGTTCACGCCGGCGGCAGGAAGCGGCACCGTCACGGGCGGCACCGTCAACACCAATGCCCAGGGGATTGCCCGGGTCGGGAGCTGGGTGCTCGGCTTCTCCACCGGACAACAGACGTTGACCGCCTCGCGGCAGGGTATCCCGGACGCCGTCCTCAACGCGACCGGCGTCGCCTTCCTGGTGCTGCGGGTCGCCTCGGGGAGTGGCTCCACCTGCGCCGCCGACCTCGACGGCAAGGCCTGGTGCTGGGGCTCGAACTCCGGCGGCCAGATCGGCGACGGGACGGGCACGCCACGGTCCAGCCCGGTGCAGGTCGGTGGGGGCGTCACGCTCTCCGGCCTCGTGGCCGGGGGTGCCCACGCCTGCGGCATCGCGCCGGGCGGCTCCGCCCGCTGCTGGGGCTTCAATGGAAACGGGCAACTGGGCAACAACACCCTGATTGACCAGCTCCTTCCGGTCGAGGTGGCGGGGTCGCACGCCTTCAGCCAGCTCGCCGCCGGCATGGTCCACACCTGCGGGCTGCGCACCGACGGCGAAATCCTCTGCTGGGGCAGCAATGCCAACGGGCGGTTGGGCGACGGCACCACGGAACAACGACTGGCTCCGACCCTGGTGAGCGGCGGGCCGTATCTCTCGGTGCAGGCGTCCTCGAGCACGCACACCTGCGCGCTGAAGGCGGGCGGCACGGCCTGGTGCTGGGGCTCGAACGCCTCCGGCCGCCTCGGCGACGGCACCCAGACCGATCGCCTGGTCCCAACTCAGGTCATCGGTGGGCACAACTGGCAGGCGATCAGCGTCGGCGGCAGCCACACCTGCGGCCTGGCCACCAGCGGTGCCGCCTGGTGCTGGGGCACCGGCGGTCAGGGCCAACTCGGCACCGGGTCCGCCAGTAATTTCAGCCAGCCGGTGCCAGTCACCGGCGCGCACACCTTCGCCAGCATTTCCGCCGGCGGCTCACACAGCTGTGCGGTCAAGGCGGATGGTGCGGCATGGTGCTGGGGGCAGAATGGCTCTGGCCGGCTCGGCGATGGCACCGCGACCACCCGCCTGGAACCGGTGGCGGTCACCGGTGAGGTGATCCTCGCCACGATCCATGCCGGCGGCGAGCACACCTGCGGCCGGACGACGGAGGGTGCTGCGGTCTGCTGGGGGCGGAACCTGGAGGGACAACTCGGCGACGGGACCAATACCACCCGCCTGGCCCCCGTGGCAGTGAAGCCGCCGGCTACGCCGTAGCCGGCAGCGTCACGCTGCAGGTGGTCTCAAAGCCGCCACGTACGTTGTAGAGGGTGGTTACGGTGAGTGTCTTCGGGGCGATCACGCGGAAGAGATCCTCCGCCATCCGCGCAGTGGCGTGTTCCTGGTAGATGCCGACGTTGCGATAGCCGGTGATGTAGTACTTCAGGCTCTTGAGCTCCACGCACTGGCCAGCCGGTATGTAGCGGATGGTCAGGACGGCGTAATCTGGCAGCCCCGAGTAGGGGCAGACGGCGCTGAACTCGTCGGTCTCGGTGACGATCTCCTGCTCGGGACCGTCGTAGGGGAAGGTCTCGAGCACCTCCACGTCAATCTCTTCCGGTCCCACGAACGGGATGGTCCGGCCTTCGGCTTTGGGCATGATCGTTCCGCTTTCAAGTGTGGGACCGGCCCGCGACACCCCCAATCACGATGCCACGGGTGCCGGGTGGCCCGGTTGTCGAGTTCAGCTGCCACGAATCTAGCGGGTCCGCTCCTGCAGGATCGTCTCCCGAAGCGCGAGCGACACCAGCAGTTCGGGGGCCGTCTGGTCCGCCCCTTTCCATTTGTCCAGGAACCGGTCCACCGCGGTGATGGCCTCGGTCGAGTGCCCCAGCCTTGTGGCCAGCCGGGCAATCTCGAGATCCGCTCGCACGGAGACGTCCTCCGCTTCCCAGCCAACCCATGGGGCGGCAGACAACTGGCGGTACAAGGCCAGCGCCGAGTCCAGCTGCCCATTCCCGACCAGCGCCTCGGCGCGGACGGCCTCCAGGAAGCCCCACCGGGCGCCCGGCTGGGGTGGCCAATGGGCATCAGTCTGTCCCACGGCGCGCGCCGGGTTTCCCCGCGCCAGTTCGAGCATCGCGAGGGCGGTCGCCCGGTCGGTATCATCGCTCACCACCCCCGGCCGCGTGATCGCCACCGCCTCCTCCGCCGCTGCCACGGCCCTGGTGCGGAGAGCAAGGCGCGACGCCAGATGGGCGGCCGGGACGAGGAACCCGCTCGACAGGCGTTCCTTCGGCCGTGCCGCCCAGGCCGCCTCGAACTCCCGCCGTGCGGAGACCGAGTCACCTGAGCCGAGTAGCGCCCGCGCTAGCACCAGGCGGGCCCGGAACATCCCGACCGGTTCATCGACGAGTCCCACGAGTCGCACCGCCTCCTGGGCGCTCCGGATTGCCGCCCCAAAGCGACCCTCCGCCATCGCCATCCAGGCGAGTTGACGGTGCCCTCGCGCCTTGATGCCATCCTCGCCCCGGGCGATGACCCGCTGAAAATGAGCCTCCGCCTCCGACCGCCGTCCCGCCATGCGAAGGGCGGAACCGTATTCCTCGCCCACGTTGCTCCAGAGCAGTGCGGTCGAATCGAGTGTCCCGGCTTGCTGGTAGGCCACGACCGCGCTGTCAAACCGCTGCAGGAACTGGAAACAGGTGGCCCGGTTGATATGGGCGTTTGTGAAGCGGCCGTCATAGACGAGGCTTTGCGCCAGGGCCGGAAGTGCCTGGTCGCATTGCCGGGCCTGCATGAGGGTCGTGCCCAGCGAATACCAGGCATCGCGCCCGGGGTACGCCTCCGCCAGTCGCTTCGAGGCGGCTATTGCATCAGCCGTCGTACCAAGGTGGCGCGCCCGCTGCGCGCGCAGGGCGAGCTGCTCACGCGGGGTCAGGGTCCCCGACAGGCTGATCGCCCGTTCAAGAAACTGGTTGCCGAGTGGCGCGTCATTGGCGCGGTAGGCCTCATCTGCCAGGCTGGCCCAAGCCAGGGCGAATCCGGAGTCGAGCGCGACCGCCCGTTGCCAGGCCTCCCTGGCGTCGAGGTACTTCCGATTGGTCCAGGCGTCTCGCCCGCTCGCAAACTCACGGAGCGCAGCGATCGAGTGGGTGGAGACCCTGGGCAGGCCGGATGTGGCGGTGGAGTCGCCGGGGAGTTCGCCGAGGCGCCGGCGGATCTGGCGCAGCAGGCGGCCCATCGCATCGAGCACCTCGGCCTCGGAATCGGCCGTCTCGGAGGCGGCCGCATCCACGGCCCCGGTCCGCGGAACCAATAATTGCCCCGTCAGCAGGATCTTCCCGCCTGCGTGGACGGCATCAAGCGAGAGCACCCAGGGGACATCCTCGCGCTCGGCGATCTCCCGGGCCAGGTGCTCGTCCAGGATGGAGTCAGCACCACGGCGACCCATGCGCACCAGCGCCTCCCGTATCCTGGTTCGTGGCACGAGCCGAATCCGTCTGGATTCCTGCAACTCGATCCCTGCGACCAGGGCGAGCGTGCGGTCCAGATCCTGATCCCCGGTGGACGATCGAATGTCGGCGAGGAGAACCTCCACGTGCGCAGGATCGTCGGGCTGGATCACGGCGATGCCGATGATGCTGAGGATCGCGGCGAGACCGATCACAGCGCCTGCCGCCCTGCGCCGCCGGCCCGTGCCCGGGGGAGCTGGTTGCAGTCGCCTGGCGAAGTCGGCCCGTTGATCGCCCGCGAGGGTGTCCCACACCGCACGCCGGGCGGCTTCGCTGGAAAACTCGAAGCGGCTCGCCGTGCCATCGGTCGGGCGCAGCAGCCGTCGGCTGGTGAGTTCACCAAGTGCGTCACGGAGGGATTCCTCGGCGAGGCCTGACGCCCGGACGAGGGTGGATCGTGGCACCGCATTGCCAGACGCGGCGGCAAGGTGGAGCAGGTCGCGGGCTGCCGGGGAGATCTCATGCATGAGGCGATGGGCGCGTATCTGGGCCCCCTCCGGCAGCGCCACCGGTCGCGTCAGCGGCGCGGCGAGTTCCCAGGCGCCGTTGGCGTCCAGGGCCAGAATCCCGGTGTCGGCCAGCTCCATCACCAGCGCTCGGAGATTCCCCGGATTTCCTCCCAGGTCCCGGACCCCCGCCTCCGCCAACTGCTCTGCCGATGCCGGGGTGATCGGGCCCATCGACCTCACCAGGGCCACGGCGTCATGGTTGCCCAGTCCGGTCAACCGGCTCCGGATGATCGATTCCGAGGGGAGGTCCGCAAGGAAGGATGATCCCGGGGCTGGTGGTCGAATGGCGAAGACCAAGAACATGTGCCGGGGAAGCCGGCGTGCCAATGCCGCCAGTGCCTTGAGGGACTCCGGGTCCGCCTGGTCGGCGTCGTCGAGGATGAGGAGGATGGGAGACTCGGCGACAACTTCCGAGATAACTCGTGTCAGCGCGAGGCCCCGGTCCAGAGTGGGCTCCCCTGCAAGTTTGCCGAACCGACGCCGGATGGCGGGAGACACGGCACTCAGGGAGAGGAGATCCTCGGCGGCGGCGGCCGGCAGCCCCTTCGCGCTGGCGAGCTCGTCCAGCAGTGAGCCGAGGGCCCCGGACGGCTGGTCTGACTCCGCCCGGTACGCACGCACGGTGATCACCTGCAGGCTCGGTTCCCGGGCGCGTACCGACCTGGTGAACTCCTCAAGCAGACGCGTCTTGCCGGAACCTTCCTCCCCCTCCAACACAAGCAGGGAGGATCCGCCAGCCCGCACCGCATACCAAGCGGATGTCAGGACAGTGAACGCGGGCTCGCGGCCAACGAGGTCGGGGGTCATTAGGCCGCGGGCCCCGGCAGGGGAGGGCACCGGCGGTGGCAACTGGCGAGCAATGCGCTGAAGTTCCGCGGAGGGTTCCTCCCCCTCGGCGGTGAGCCGGGCGGCCAGAACCGCGTACCGCCCGGCGGCCTGTTCACGGCTTCCGGCCATCAATAGTGTCCGGATCAGGACAATCTCAGGCGCCTCACGCCCCGGGGCCACTTCGGTCCACCGCTCGGCCAGACTGATCGCGTCAGGCCAGGCACCGCGGTTGGTGGCCGCCTCGATGGCGCCCTCAAAGGCCGACGCGGCCATCCGTTCCGCGCCACCCCGCTCCGCCTCTACCCAGGTCCGCCACTCCGTGCCACCGATGTCTTCCAGTTCCCTGAGGAACGGTCCCTGGTACTCTGCGGTCGCCGCGAGCCAATCCCGGCGGGTGATTGCCTCCTCGAAGCGGGCCAGGTCGAGCGACAGGTCCCGCCGATCCACCGCCACCTCCTCGCCTTCGATCGTGAGGGATCCGTCGGGCAGGAGGCTGCGGAGCTCGGTGAGAGCCTGGCGGAGTGAGTGGCGAGCGGCTGCGGGATCGCTGCGGGTCCAGAAAACGTCAATCAGTCGGTCACGGGTGGCCTGGTGGCCACGCGAACGGGCCAGCCATGCCAGCACGGCCAGCACCATCCGGCGCCCCTTGACTGGGGAGCCGGAATCGTTGAGCAGCTGCAATCCACCCAGTGTCTGAAGCCGGAGCACCTGTCGCCCAAATCCTTGTGACCAAATCGCTTGACGGGGTACCTGACGGTCTCTTGCCGCCCCCGCCATAACTTCGGCTGCAATTCCCGGTTTCGCCAGTCCCTGGGGGAGGCAGATGCTGCCAACCGACCATCCGCCACGGCCCGACTCTCCCCGCTTCGGCTACTTCCTCCTGCAGGCGGTGAGCGCGCCGGACCCCCGGGGTTTTCGGGTGGCGTTGATGCTGGAGGACCTGGGTACCGGCGAGAAACACCGGTTCGAGAGTGGCGCGGCGCTTGGCTCATTCCTCGATTCCTGGCGAACAACCCCCGATGCGCGGAGGTCACCATGATTGGGTCCCTGCGGTTTTCACCGACTCCTCGGCTGTCGGCCGGCCTGCTCGCCGCAGTGATGATTCTGTCCCTCGGATGCGGTGGTGGAGGAACCAGTCCCACACCGCCCCCGGCGCCTCCACCTGCGCCACCTCCTCCCCCTCCACCACCGCCCGCCCCCGTCGTGGCCTCGGTCCACGTGTCCCCGCCCACTTCCAGCGTCCTGGCGGGAACGCCGGTCCCGCTCTCGGCGGAGGCCCGGACCGCGCAGGGCACCGCGATTCCTGGCAAGACCTTCACCTGGAACAGTTCGGCTCAGGCGGTGGCGACGGTGTCCGCAGCCGGAGTGGTGAGCACTCTGGCGCCCGGCGCCACCACCATCTCGGCGATGGTGGACGGGCAGTCGGGCCAGGCGTCGGTGGAGGTCGTGGATCCGACCGTCATTCCCGTCTTTGTTCGGCCCTTTGCCGCCGGGGTGGACTACTTCACCACCAACCTCCACGACCATGACATTCCCCAGGCGTTCTTCGACAATGGCCGGAAGGTCTCATTCTGGGGCGAGCAATACGACGTAGTTGGATACGAGGGGCACGAGGGGTACGACTGGCGAATGCCGGAGGCCACGCCGATCCTGGCGGCCGCTGCGGGTACGGTCACCTCGCTCGCCAGCCCAGCATTCTTCTGCCCGCTGATCAACGCAGAGGTGCCTGCCAACGGCAACGGGATTGTCATCATCTCCCACCCGCTGCCGGGCGGCGTCACGGTGCAGACGCTCTATGCGCACTTGAGTGTGAAGAGTGTCGTGGTGGGACAGCAGGTCACCGAGGGCCAGCAGATCGGGCTGTCGGGAACCGTCGGATGCTCCTTGAACCCGCACCTGCACTTCCAGGTCCGGCGGATGACCCAGACCAACAATGGCCAGCCCTCGAACATTGACCCGTACGGCTGGAGCGGCGCCGGATCCGACCCTTGGCTGGCCAATGCGGGAGGCGCCGCGAGCATCCGGCTCTGGAAGGTGGGGACGGCACCAGACCTGCTTTCCCGCGACACCCGCCCGGTCAACCTCGCTGGCAGCACCGCGTTCTTCGGGGTTACCGCCGTCCAGGCGATGGGGGTGCGTGACGACATCACCCCGAACAACGAGTACGTCGAGATCTCCCGGGACCCGGCCTTTGCTCCGGCCGCCCTTGATATTGGTGGGGCCACGGTCCGAACCCGGGCGGGGGTCCAGTACACGATCCCTGCGGGTACCACCCTCAGCGCGGCCGTCCCCACGATCCGCATCTACTCGGGCAGCGGCACGGGCACTGCAACCACGTTCTACATGGGCAAGAGCGCGGGAATCTACGACAACGTGCGGGAATGCGTCCAGGTCTTCAGTGCGGCCGGCCTGCTGCGCAACGCCATCGCCCTCGGGGTGGCCGGATGCGGGCCGTGACCGCCCTCGCGCGGGTGCGTCGAAGGGCCCTGGGCGCGATCGTGGCCATCGGGTTCGCCGCAGCGTGCGGCGGCGATACGGGCGCGCCCTCATGCAGAGTAGGGAGCCCGTGGTAATCAACGCGCCGGGCTTGGCTGGAACCAACGGCACGTTCCAGTATGCGGTCGAGGTTTCCGGCTCCCTGGAGGCAACCGGGCCGTGTCACGCAAAGGAGATTGTCGAGGCCGGCTGGCGGGTGCTCGGTCCCGTCTGAAATGCAGGCCCGTTTGGTTGGGAACGCTCCGAACCGGTCTTCAACATATCGGCCAGTGGAGTGGATCGGAGCAAACCGGCGCCGCCGTGAGGGGGGGCGGGGAACAGGGAATGGGGAAGAGGGAACCGGGAACAGGGAGACACGGGGGGCCGGAGCCCCTGACACCCGACACCCGATTCCCCACGTCCTACCCCTCCCGCACCATCCCCTGCTCCAGCCACGAGTGCTTGCCATCCAGCACCTGGCGCGCCACCGCGTAGGCGCGGGTGTCCTCGTTCGAGAATACGTCGTCGAAGAGCCGCTCGATCCGGCGGCGCGCCTGCCGGCTGAACAGGTCGGCAAGTTCCTCCGGACCCCGGTTGGATGGCTCCTGCTTCACCATCGCCGCCGCGCGGCTGCATGCGGCACTGATGGCCAGCAGCTCCGCGCCAATATCCACCAGCCGGCCCAGCACTGCCTGGCGCTTCTCCAGCTTCGGGCCGAACCGCACCATGGCATGGAACAGCGTCCGCGCCAGCCGCTTCGAGGCGCGGTGCGCATACCGCACATGCTTCGCGTTCCTCCCGAGCTCGCCGTAGCCGAACCAGCCGCCCGGCCCGAGCCACAGCTTCGGGTACCAGAGCGCGTAGAACGCCGCCGCCTTGAACAGCGCCCCGACCTTTTTGCCGGCTGGCACCTTCGGGTTGATCAGGTCACCCGCCACCTTCAGGTGCGTGTCCACCGCCTCCCGCGCGATGAACAAGCGCATGATTTCCGAGCTGCCCTCGAAGATCCGGTTGATGCGCATGTCGCGCATCATCCGCTCCACTGGCTCGGGGCGCTCGCCACGGCTGCGCAGGCTGTCGGCGGTCTCATACCCGCGCCCACCCTTGATCTGCAGGGTGTCGTCAGTAATTCGCCACCCCACCTCGGTGTTCCAGAGTTTGGCCATCGCCGCCTCGAGCCGGATATCCGCGCCGCCGCGGTCGGCCAGCAGAGAGGCCAGTTCGGCCACCGCCTCCATCGCAAAGGTGTCGGCCGCCATGCGGCCGATCATCTGGGCAATCGCGTCATGCTTGCCAATCGCCTGGCCCCATTGCACCCGCTCGGCGCCCCAGCGGCGCGAGATCTCGAGGCCGCGCTTCGCGCCGGCCACCGCGGAAGCGGGCAGGGTGAGCCGTCCGGTATTCAGCGTGATCAACGCCAGCTTGAGTCCCTTGCCCTCGCCCCAGAGCACGTTCTCCTTCGGCACCTTCACGTCATGGAACCGAATGACGCCGTTCTCGATGGCATTGAGCCCCATGAAGTGCAGCCGGTTGGCCACCTCCACCCCGGGCCAGTCGGTTTCCACGATGAATGCCGTAATGCTCTTCGGCCCCGTGCGCGCCATGACCACCATCAGCTCCGCCACGGTCCCGTTGGT
Organism: Gemmatimonadales bacterium; assembly: GCA_046260395.1. GTDB lineage: Bacteria > Gemmatimonadota > Gemmatimonadetes > Gemmatimonadales > GWC2-71-9 > JAWXBA01. The sequence continues at coordinate 42,024 of JBHEPH010000004.1, read as the reverse complement.
GCACCAGAGCTTCTCGCCGTTGAGGATGTAGTGGCTGCCGTTCTCGCTCAGAACCGCCGAGGTGCTGAGGCCGGCCGGGTCGGAACCGACGTTGTTTTCAGTGAGCGCGAACGCGCTGATGGCCCCCTTGGCCAGCCGCGGGAAGTACTTCTTCTTCTGGGCATCAGTACCGAAGAGCTTGAGCGGCACCGGGACGCCGATGGACTGGCTGGCGGAGAGCAGCGCGGTCAGGCTGCCGTCCTGGCTGGTGACCAGCGCGATGGCGCGGGTGTAGCTGAGCTGGCTCAGGCCGAGCCCGCCGTATTCCTCGGGGATCTTGATCCCGAAGGCGCCCATCTGGCGAAGCTCTTCCACAACCTCCGGCGGAATCTGTCCCTCGCGGTCAATCGCATCGCTGTCCACCTTCTCGCGCATGAACCGCTCCAGCCGCTCCATGAACGGCTTGGCCTTGGCCACGTCGGCCGGATCGGGCTGCGGGTAGGGATGGATCAGGGAGAAGCGAAAATCGCCCTCGAAGAGCTCCCGCACGAAACTCGGTTCGGTCCATTCGGTTTCCCGTGCCGCCTCGGCGACCTCGCGGGCCTCTTCCTCGGTCGCCAGCGGGGAGGAGGGAGCGCCGTTCGGCGCCGTGCGGGGCATCACGTCAGTCATCGGGAGGTCCTCCTCGAAGGCGGGGTCGACGAAGCGGTGGGCTTGATCCGGCCCGCCACCCCGTGCAGCAACAGGTCAATGATCCGGCGCTTGCGCTCCTCGGCGAACCCCGGTGCCGCCGAGTCGAGCCCGATCGAGCGGAGCAGGGTAGGGCCATGCACCAGTGGGAACCAGCAGAGCGCCACGATGCTCAACAGCAGGTGGGCGTTCTCGGCGGACTCCGCCTCGCCCAGGCCGAGTTCCTCGCTGATGGCGGACAGCGCTTCCTGGCCAGCGGCGAGCCGTGGTGACACATCATCCCCGATTGGCGAGCCACCCAGCGCCTCCCGCTCGATCAGCCGCACGAAGTTGGGCCGGGCCGAGAGGAAGTCGTGGTAGTCGGCCACGGCGCCAGCGAGGATCGCCTCCGGCGGATGCGACGCGGAGAGGGCCCGCTCGCGGCCAGTCCGCACCGCGGCCCGCACCTCATCGAAGGCCCGATCCAGCACCGCGCGATAGAGCTCCGCCTTTGATCCGAAGAAGTACCCCGGTGCGGCTCGACTGAGCCCAGCCCGAGTGCCAACCTCCTGCAGGCTGGTGGCCTCATAGCCCCGTTCCGCGAAGAACTGCTCGGCAGCATTCAGGATGGCCTCCCGGCTCCGCTCCGGGTTCCGGCCCCGTTCTTCCCGGTGAATCGTGCGAGCATGCATGACTGCGTGTCCCGACATGACCCCTCCAGATCAGCTTGCTTGTCGACTAGCAAGTTATAGGGATTTTTCTGACTGGTCAAGGCCGAGCAGGGCGGGCGCTTGGAGCGGAGTATCCTTCCTCCATGGCGACGCCAGACACGACACCGCCACCCCGGATCCTCCTGGCCGACTGCGACGCGATGTTCTGCGCCGTGGCGCGCCTGGTGGATCCGGAGGGGGCAGGGAACTCGCCGCTGCTCGTCGTGGGTGGGCGGCGCGGCGGTCGCGGCGTCGTGTGCTCGGCGTCGTACGAGGCCCGGGCGTTCGGTGTCCGCTCCGGGATGCCGATCCGGACCGCCGAGCGGCTCTGCCCCGACGCGATGTTCGTTCCCGTTCCCCGGAAGGCGTGCGGGGAAAAGAGCCGCGAGGTTTGCACGGTGCTGGAGGAATGGGCACCGATCGTGGAGCCCGCCAGCATCGATGAGTTCTACCTGGCCATGAGCGGTACCGAGGCACTCTACCGGCATGCTTCGCTCGCGGAGACCGCGGCGCGGATCCGCGAGGATGTCCTGGCGCGGACCGGGTTGTCGGTCTCGATCGGCGGTGGCACCAACCGGCTGGTGGCCAAGCTCGCGGTGGAACGTGCCAAGCCGCATGCGGGGGGACCGACGCCGGGCGTGCACGTCGTGCCACCGGGCCAGGAGGCCGACTTCCTGACCACGCTGGACCTGGCGGCCATTCCCGGGATTGGCCCGAAGCTGTTGGAGCGATTGGGTCGCTACAACCTCCGGACCGTGGCCGAGGCGGTGCGGGTCGATCAGGCCACGCTGGTGAGTTGGACCGGCCCGCGGACCGGCGCGTGGCTCTACCGTCGCCTCCGGGGTGAGGGGAGTAGCGAGGTCACGGGCCGTGGCGAAGCCAAGTCGGTGAGCCGTGAGGAGACCTTCCCGGAGGATCTCGACACCGAGGCCGAGCTCGAAACCGAGCTGCTGCGCCTGGTGGTGCGCGTGGCGCACGACCTCCGCTCGGCCGGACTCCAGGCGCGCACGATCACCGTCAAGCTGCGCGACCATGATTTCCAGACCCGCCAGGCCAGCCGGACGCTGGCCGAGCCGGTGGAGTCGGACCGCGCCATTCATCAGGTGGCCCTGGCGTTGTTCGGAAAGCTCCGCGTGGCGCGACGGTGTCCAGCCCGCCTGCTTGGCGTCGGTCTCTCCCAGTTCGGTGACGAGGCGCGCGCCGGGCAACTGGGGTTGTTCCCTGCAGCACCTGGAGCGGCGATCGAAACGCCGAGGGATCGCACGGTGGCGCAGACGGTGGACCGGATCAATGAGCGATTCGGCCGGGAGGGAATCGTGCCGGGCGCTTTGGTGGGCGATCAGGACGGATCGGGCGGACCGGGTGGACGGAGCGGGGGCGCACTCGGCACCTAAGCCAACGCCCGGCGCTTCCTCTCCCGCTCCCCGGCACAGTGCATGAGACGACTGCCGGGCAGGACGACCTTGGCACTGTCTGGTTCGACACCTGGCCATCTCACTCGGCGGATTTGAGTGAATGCTTGATGAAGAATGTCTGTGGGCAATTTCCAGCAATTCTCACCGGGGTGTTAATGACGGGGCGGTAGCATTGAGTCACCTTCCTTGCTCAGGAGCCATTCATATGGTGACGATCCTGCGACACCCCGCCCTGATTGCCAACACGATCCTCGCCGGATTCCTGGTCACAGCCTGTACGGGCGATGGCACCACGGCCCCGAGTGATGCCGCGTCGTTTCTGGCCGTGAACCAGATTCTGACTCAGGATTGCGGCTCCTGCCATGACGCGGGTTCGGGACGCTTCTTCCTTACCACGATGGATTCCACCGCCCTGCATGAATCGGGATTGGTGGATCCGGCGACCCCCTCCAACAGCCTGCTGATTCTGAAGGCCGCGAACCTCACCCCACACGGCGGTGGCCTCATCCCCAGCTTCACGCCGGCGCGTCAGGCTATCGTGACGACCTGGATCGGCTCCCTCCCCCCGGTGACCGGGTTGATTCTGGAGGCGATCCGCACAGGACCTGGGACTCAGACGATGCCCCCGGCCATCGACGGACTCTTCGACGCGGTGTGGAACACGACACCGGCCGTTAGCCTGAGAGTCACCGGCGGCTTCGGGGAGGCCGAATTCGTGTCGGTCAAGGCGGCCTATGATGACACCTATCTCTACATGCTCATCGTCTGGGACGACGACAAGGCGAGCGCCCGGCGCCAGCCGTGGATCAAGCGCTCTGACGGCACCTGGGCCACCCTCCCCGCCAAATCCGCTCTTCCCACCAATGGTATGAGTTGGATCGACTATATCAAGGGTTATCCCAACGAGGAGGATCCAACCACCTTCGCATACGAGGACAAGCTTTCGGTCATCTGGAACACCTATGGAGCCTCGACGGTGGCGGGATTCGACCAGGCCGGATGTGCGGTGCTCTGCCACGACCCCTCACAGGGGAATTTGCCCGGGGCCACATACAACCTGACCACACCGGAGCTCGCCTCCAAGAAGTACACCAAGGTTGCGGGGGAGATCGCCGACATGTGGCACTGGAAGTACGTTCGGAACAATCAGCACGCCAAGGCGGATGACCAGTATGTCCGCTTCTGGCAGCCGGGGCCCACGGGCGCAGCCAGTGGCGGTCGCGCGAGTGATCCAGGTGACGGGGGATATGGCACCAACCCCGCCCTGAATGGCCGGCCCCAGTTCCGTGGACCGTCAATCACCGCTCCGCCGTACTACATCCTGGACAATCAGAAGATCGCGCTTACCGATGGCGAGCTCGCCGCGCTCCCGGTGGGAACAGAGATCGCCAACATGATCACGTCCGGACCGACGGGCACTCGAGCCGACGTTGACGCGAAGGGTCTGTACAACTCCGGGAGGTGGCTCGTCGAGATCCGCCGCCGTCTGGTGACGGGAGATCCCTTCGACGTCCAGTTCGATGACCTGACCCGAGCCTACGCCTTCGGTGTGGCCATATTCGACAACGCTCAAATCGAACACCGCTACCAACCGGTGGTGGCCTCCCTCCGCTTTAAACCCTGATCCAGTCCTGGGAACGCTGACGGGTCGGCTCGACGGCAGTATCGTCGTACCGGCTCGTCAGCAGGTCCCACCGCCATGCAACCGCCGTTGACCATTCCCATCCAACACTCGATCTTTTGCCCTGTTCCCTGTTCCCTGTTCCCTGTTCCCACTGCGCACTGCTTACTGCTCACCGCTCCCTACACCAGATGCACCGCCGTCGCCTTGAGCGCCGCGTGCAGCGTCTCTCCGGCCACCGGCTGCATCGTCTCGGCGGTGGCCGCCGTGATCACCGCGACGAATTGCGCGCCCAACGCTTCCAGATGCACATGCGCAAGCGCGCCCGTCCGCTCGACCCGCATCACGGTCACCAGGAACCGGTTGCGCGGTGTGGCGGGGAAGGGCTCACGGCTCAGCAGGACATCCTCGGGCCGGATCACGGCGTGGGCGGGCCCCTCGCGGTCGGCGACGACGTCGAGCACCAACCCACCGATGGTGAACCGTGCCTCGAATGGTGGTCCGGCTGGGGCGCCGGCCGTACGGGTCACCGTACCAGCCAGCACCGTCCCCGCCCCGATGAACCGCGCCACAAACGGGGAGTTGGGGAAGCGAAACACCTCCTCGGGCGGGCCCGCTTGGGCAATTTCGCCTTCGGCCAACACCGCCACCAGGTCGCCAAGCCGGAGAGCGTCATCGAAGTCGTGGGTCACCTGGAGCGTCGTGGTGCCCTCCCGCTCATGCAGCGCGCGCAGCTCACGCCGCAGGGTGTGGCGCATCGAGGGGTCCACCGCGGCGAACGGCTCATCAAGCAGCAGGATGCTCGGCCTCGGTGCCAGGGCCCGGGCCAGCGCCACGCGCTGTTGTTCGCCCCCGCTCAGGCGCCCAACGCCACGGTCCAGGAGCGGGGCAATGCTCAGCATCTCGGCCAGCGAGTTGACCCGGTTGGCGCGCTCCCGCTCGGCCAATCGCTGGTGCCGGAGCCCATAGCCGATGTTCTCCCGCACCGTGAAGTGGGGAAAGAGGTGGTAGTGCTGGTAGACAAAACCCACCCCTCGACGTTCGGGCGCCCAGGTCGTGACGTCCTCGCCGTGCAGCCAGACCGACCCCCGCGTGAGAGGCGCGTGGCCCGCCACGGCTTCGAGCAGGGTGGTCTTGCCGGAGCCAGTCGGGCCGATGACCAGCGCGTATCCGCCAGCCGGAACCTCGAGGGACACATCCCGGAGCTCAAATCCCCCGGCCCGCACGGTCAATCCGTCGAGTCGGATCATTGGTCTTCCGCGCCCTGGAGCAACCGTACCAGAAGGAAGACCCCGACCGCCACCAGCAGCAGGACCACGGCGGCTGGGATTGCCGCGCCCAGCCCGTAGAGCGTGAACCGGTCGTAGATCAGGATGCTGGCCACCTTCGGGTTGTAGGTCAGGATGACGATCGATCCGAACTCGCTCACGGCGCGCGCCCAGGCCAGCAGGCCGCCGGCGAGGATGCCCCGGGCGGCCAGTGGCAGCGTGACCGACCGGAAGGCCCGCCACGGCGAATCCCCGAGCGAGCGGGCCACCCGCTCCAGCCGGGGGTCCACCGCCAGGAACGCCTCCCGGGCGCCGCTGACCAGGATCGGGGCGGAGACGAACAGCATCCCAGCGATGATCCCGGGCACATGACTGACGAACTCAAGCCCCACCTGGGCCAGGGTGCCCCCCACCGGGGAGTTGCGGCCCAGGAAGAGCAGCAGGGCAATCCCCGCCACGGGGTGGGGAATCACCACCGGAAGCTCCACCAGTCCGGTAATGATCCGCCGGCCGGGAAAGCGGGACCGGACCAGCAGCCAAGCCAGCGGCACGCCGAGCGCCAGGGCAAGGAGGGTGGCGGTGGTGGCGGTGAAGACGGTGAGGATGATGGACGCGCGCAGTTCCGGGTCCATCGCCGCCTCGGCGAGCCCCCCGGGCGTGGCGTGCAGCAGCAGGCGGGCCACCGGCCCGGCAATGAAGAGGACCAGCAGGCTGCCCAGGAACGCGACGGCAAGGCGGGGCCAGCGGGACGGGGGGGACGCGGGAGACGACATTGATGTAAATTACACCCCGATCGTCCACCTCATTCATGCCGAGGCGTTCCCATGCAACTCAGTGCCACGATGCAGGCCGCGATGAACGACCAGCTCCGCAAGGAGCTCAACGCCCATTATCTCTACCTGTCGATGGCCGCTTTCTTCGGCCACCGCAACTACAACGGCTACGCCAGCTGGATGCGCGCCCAGGCCGCGGAGGAACAGGCGCACGCCATGAAGTTCTTCGATTTCATCGAGGATCGCGGCGGCCGGGTCACCCTCGGCGCGCTGGACGAGCCGCAGCATGAATTTGCCAGCCCGCTCAACGCCTTCGAGGTCGCGCTGGAGCACGAGGGGAAGGTCTCGGCGTCAATCATCGCGCTCTACGAGCAGGCACTCAAGGAAAAGGACTACCCCTCCCAGGCGATGCTGCAGTGGTTCATTACCGAGCAGGTGGAGGAGGAGAAGACCGGCACGCAGATCGTCGAGACATTGCGGATGATCGGCGAGAACGCCAACGGGCTCTACATGTTCGACAAGGAACTCGGTGGTCGCGGAGCGGTAGACTGACCCTACCCCAGGTCGGCTTCGCGGGGCTCGGCGCCATCGGCTGGCCGATGGCCGCCCGGCTGGCCGCCGCCGGCCCGGTCGCCGTGTGGAACCGGACCAGCAGCCGGGCCGCGGAGTTTGCGGCTGCGCATCCCACGGCGACCGTGGTGGGGAGCCCGCGCGAGCTGGCGGCCGCCGTGCCGGTGGTCATCACCTGTCTCTCCACCACCGCGGATGTGGAGGCGATCCTCGACGGCCCGGATGGGCTGCTCGAGGGGTTCGCCCCGGGCTCCCTGCTGGTGGACTGCACCTCGGGCACGCCGGCCGGGAGCCGGCGGATCGCCGAGCGCCTGGCGGCGCACGGGGTGGGCTTTGCGGATGCGCCGGTCAGCGGCGGGACGAATGGCGCCGAGGCGGGGACCCTGACGGTGATGGTTGGCTGTGAGCCGGAGCTGCTGCCACGGGTTGAGGCTGCGGTGGCCCCGTTTGCCGGGTGGGTGGTGCGCATGGGATCGGTCGGCGCCGGGGATGCCATGAAGGCGGTCAACAACGCCCTCCTGGCTGTCCACATCCTGACCGTTGGGGAAGGCGTGGCGGCGCTCGTCAAGGCCGGGGTGGAGCCGCGCCTTGCGCTCCAGGTGCTGAATGTCTCCAGCGGTCGCTCGTTCGTGAGCGAAACACTGGTCCCCGAGCGGGTCCTGACGGGGTGCTGGCCGCTGACCTTTCGCCTGGCACTGCTGCACAAGGATGTCGGCATTGCCACCGATCTGCTTCGCGCCGAGGGTGTGGACGGCCCGGTGCTGGACCGCGTGCGAGACCGCCTGGCGGAGGCCCGGGAGTTGCTTGGGGAATCCGCGGACTACCTTGAGGCGATCCGGATGGTGGAACAGCAGGCAGGCGTGGAGATCCGAGGATGAGTCATCCGGCAACCGGGAGTGGGCATGAGTGAATGGGGGGGAACCCTCCGACTGGCGGTGATGGTCCGCCTCGACGACGGGGAGGAGGTGGCCGGCGAGCTCTTCCTGCAGGAACGGGTACCGCATCACAGCGGGGCGGAAACGCCGCTCGACCTGCTCGAGCGCGGTGACCGGTTCTTTCCGCTGGCGCTCCCGGATGGTGCGATTGTCTTTCTAGGGAAGGACCATGTCGGGTTGATTCGCTGTGACCCGGCGCCGCCGGAGTCCGAAATGGACCGGTTGGGGATCACCCGGTTTGCGGAGCTCGAACTGGTGATGGCCGACGGCCTCGTGATCCGGGGCCGTGCCGGCGTCACCCAGCCACCGACCCGGCTGCGGGCGCTGGACTGCCTGAACAGCGGTGGTGCGTTCCTGGCCTTCTGGGTCGAGGAGGCCGCCTACTACATCAATCGCGCGCTGGTTCGTGTGGCGCGCCCCATCGAGTGAGTGTGACGTGGCCCGACTCGACCGATTTCTGACCGCCATGAAGGACCACGGCGCCGAGAGCCTGCACCTTGCCGCCCAGGAACCTGCCCGGCTGTCGCTTCGTGGCCAGCTCCGGCCGGTCACCAAGGAGATTCTCGACGAGATCACCGTCGCGGGCCTGCTCAAGGAAGTGGCCCCGCCGGAACTCGCCGCACTGCTGGTGCCCGGCGCGGAGGTCAGCTACACCTATGCCTCTCCCTCGGGAGAGGTTGAGGTCGCCGTCGCGCCGACGGCGCAGGGGAGCGGTGCCACGCTGCGATTCATCGGCGCCGCGGCCGCGCCGGCGGCCCGGGCCACCGGACCGGACCTGACGGCCGCTCGCGGGGAGATCGAGACGCTGTTGCGCACGCTGCACAGCAGCGGCGCCTCCGATCTGCACCTCCGCTCGGGGGAGCCGCCGATCCTGCGCAAGGATGGCGAACTGGTCCGCCAGGACGCGGCGCCCCTGAGCCCGGAGCAGCTCGAGGCGATGCTCCTGTCCATCATGGAACCGCGGGATGTCACGGCGTTCCGGTCAGACAACGACGTGGACTGGGCGTATGAAATCGGCGGTGTCGCCCGTTTCCGCTGCAATGCCGGTCGGGACCGGATCGGCCCGATGGCCGTCTTTCGCATCATCCCCGCGGACATCCTGAGTGTCGAGCAGCTGGGCATCTCGCGTGAGGTGCAGCGGCTGTGCGACCTGACGAAGGGGCTGGTCCTGGTGACCGGCCCGACCGGATCCGGGAAGTCCACCACCCTCGCGGCGATGGTGGACCTGGTGAACCGCACCCGGTCCGATCACGTGCTGACCATCGAGGACCCGATCGAGTTCGTGCACCAGAGCAAGAAGTGCCTGGTGACCCAGCGGCAGGTCGGCCTCCACACCCGCTCGTTCAAGGCCGCCCTGCGGGCCGCCCTCCGCGAGGACCCGGACGTGATCCTGGTGGGCGAATTGCGCGACCTCGAGACCGTCAGCATCGCCATCGAGACCGCCGAGACCGGTCACCTGGTGTTCGGGACGCTGCACACCACCACCGCGGCGTCAACCCTCGATCGGGTCATCGACCAGTTCCCGGCCGACCGGCAGTCGCAGATTCGGGTGATGCTCTCCGAGTCACTGCGGGGCGTGGTGGCACAGGTGCTCTGCCGCAAGATCGGCGGGGGACGCGTCGCCGCGCGCGAGATTCTCCTCTCGATCCCGGCGGTGTCCAACCTGATCCGGGAAGGGAAGACCTTCCAGATCCCCTCGATCATGCAGACCAACCGGAAGGTCGGCATGATCATGCTGAATGATGCGCTGATGGAGCTGGTGGATGGCAAGGTGGTCGAGCCGCGCGAGGCCTTCCTGAAGTCCGCGGACAAGGCCAGCCTCCTGACATCCCTCAAGCAGCGCGGCCATGACCTTGGCTTCCTGGACGAGGTGTGAGCGCGCCACCCATCCTCGTCCTGGTCGAGCCGCAGGACCTCGTCAACATCGCCTCGGCGGTCCGGATCGCCAAGAACTTCGGGGTGGAGCGGCTGCGGCTGGTCCGCCCCGCCGCGTTCGACCCCTGGCGGATCGAAGGGATCGCCCACAACACCGGGGACCTGATCGAACAGATCCAGATCGCCGACAGCCTGGACGAGGCGCTGGCCGATGTGGGGTACACCGTGGCGCTCACCGCACGTGGCCGGGCGCAGAAGCGGAGCGTGATGCGGCCGTCCGAAGCGGCCTGGGAACTGACCCAGCGCGCGGAGGCGTCCCCGGTGGCGGCGGTGTTCGGCCGCGAGGACAAGGGGCTCACCAACGAGGAGCTCGACCGCTGTCACGCCCTGGTCACCATCGCCACCAACCCTGACTACCGGTCGCTGAACCTGGCGCAGGCGGTCGCGATCATCAGTTACGAGTGCTATCTGGCGCGCGAAGGCTCGGGCCAGCCATTCAAGTCGCCGCGGCATCCGGCCGACCCGGCCACCGGGGCGCAGCTCGATCACCTCTTCCGGGACTGGGAACGGTCGCTCTGGGCCATTGATTTCTTCAAGACGCGCCAGCCGGGTCGCGTCATGCGCGGCTTCCGCGAACTGGTGTACCGCGCCGGACTCGACGGGCGGGAAGCGGCGTTGCTGCGGGCGATGGGCATCGAGGTGGTCCGCTACCTCGAGCGCCAGGGGCTGCCGGTTCCGGCCCGGATCGAGGGGAAGGATCCCGTTTCCGATGATCCCGACGAAAACACTCCCGATTATTCGCCACTGCCATGACTTGTATCGGGTTAGCACTCAAGTATTTTTCGCGGATTCCACCCAGAGGATCGGGTACCTGACCCACCGGCAGACCCTGCCGGACAGGATCGGTGCGGCTTCGGCCCGCTCACCCTGACACCCGTCGGAAGGCAGGCATGCGCAAGCTTGTGGCAGTCGGCGTCGTCTCGGCCCTCGTGGCTGGCGCGGCGTTCCTTCTCCCCACCTCCGCACCCGAGTTCACCGCCCAGGAGCCGGGCGAGAGCCGGGACTCGGCGACGGCCTACATGCTGGCCGCGGGAGACACCGCGGGGCTCAAGGGCCCCCGGCAGCCGATCTTCTTCCGGCACGACATCCACGCGGGGCAGTACAAGATCGCCTGCCAGTATTGCCACTACTCGGTCAACGTGGCGAGCGAGCCCGGGATCCCGTCGATGGAATCCTGCATGACCTGCCACCTGGTCATTGCCGGCTCGGACTCGACCAACCGGGCCGAGATTCGCAAGCTGCGGGACGCCTGGAATGAGCGGCAGCCGGTGGAATGGGTCCGGATTCACACCCTGGCGAGGCATGCCCACTTCCCGCACATGCGTCATGTGAAGGCCATGGGCCCCAACGCCTGCGCCACCTGCCACGGTGATATCGCCCGCATGCCGCAGGTCTTCAAGGTGAACAACATCAACAACATGGGCTGGTGCATCAGCTGTCACCTCGAGCGGAACGTCTCGAGGGACTGCTCGGTGTGCCACTACTGATCCCTCGGAGCGCCGATGTCTGACGAACAACCGCAGGGAATGGATCGCCGACGGTTCCTGACCGTGCTTGGAGTCTCCGGGGCCGGCACCGCCGCGCTGTCCGGCTGCTCCACCAGCAAGGTCGAGAAGCTGATTCCCTACCTGGTGCAGTCGGAGGACCAGGTCCCCAGCCTGCCCACCTGGTACGCCAGCACCTGCACCGAATGCGCGGCCGGCTGTGGCCTGCACGTCAAGACCCGCGAGGGGCGGGCCATCAAGCTCGAAGGCAACCCCGACCACCCGGTGAACGGCGGCGCGCTCTGCGCCCGCGGCCAGGCGGGACTGCAGGGGCTCTACAATCCCGGGCGCCTGCGGGGGCCGATGCGGCGCAACGCGGCGGGAACCTTCGAGGAGATCAGCTGGGACGACGCCATCGCCCTGCTCGCCGAACGGGTGGGCGCGGCGGGCGGCCGTGTGGCGGCGATCAATGGCTACGGTGCCGGCACCTTCTCCACCCTGCTGGGCGACTGGGTCGCCGCGCTGGGGGGCACGGTGGTGCGCTGGCAGCCGTTCGACCACGAGCCATTGCGGATCGGCGCCATCCGCGCGTTCGGGCTCGACGCGATCCCGGCCCACGATTTCGCCCGGGCCCGCCACATCGTGGCGTTCGGTGCCGATTTCCTGGAGACCTGGCTTTCCCCGGTGGAACAGCAGCGCGGGTTTGCCGCCTCCCACGGGTACGAGGGTGGCAGCATGGCGCGGCACGTGTTCGTCGGTCCCAGGATGTCCCTGACCGGCCTGAATGCGGACGAATGGCTGGCCGCCCTGCCGGGTGCCGAGACGGCCATCGCGCTGGCGATGGCCAACCACCTCTCGGCCACGCGCGCCACCCTGCCCGAAGGCGCCGCAGGACTCCGCGCCGCCCTGGCGCCCTACACCGTCGAGCGTGCCGCGACCGACGCGGGTGTGCCGGCCGAGCGGATTCAGCAGCTCGCCGAGGATTTCGCCGCCGCCCAGCCGTCACTGGCGGTGGCCGGTGGCATCGGCAACCAGCACCGCGGCGCGCATCAGCTTGCCGCCGCGGTCAACATCCTGAATTACGTGGCCGGCAACATCGGCCAGACGGTGCACTTCGGGTCCGCCGCCAATCCCGGTCAGGGCTATGGCGCCGTCCGCGACCTGCTCGATGAGATGCGCGCCGGCAATGTGCAGGTGGCGCTGGTGCACGAGGCCAACCCGGTCTACGCCCTGCCGACTGACATCCAGGCGGCGGAGGCGTTCGCCGCCGTGCCGTTCAAGGTGTCCACCGCCCAGGTCCTCGACGAGACGGCGGCGCTCTGCGACCTGCTGCTCCCCAACCTCCACGCCCTGGAGCGCTGGGACGACGTGGAACCTCGCGCCGAGGTGCGGGGGATGCTCCAGCCGGTCATGGAGCCCGTCTACCCCGGCCGCCACACCGGTGACGTGTTGCTGGCCGTCGCGCGTGCGGTGGGCGGCCCTCTGGCCGGCTTTACGGCGGTCTCCTTCGAGGAGCACCTGAAGGCGGCGTGGGGAGCCCGCTTTACCGGCGATGCCGCGGCCCTGTGGCACGAGGCGGTCCGGACCGGCGGCGAGTTCGGCGAGGCGGTCCCGGGCCCGGTCACCCTGGCGCCGACCGCCACCGAGATCGAATACGCCCTGCCGGGGCTGGACGGGGATGGCGAGTATCTCTTCGCGCCGTATCCCTCCCCGATGCTCTACGACGGCCGCGGCGCCAACCGGCCGTGGCTCATGGAGAATCCCGACCCGGTCACCAAGATCACCTGGCAGTCCTGGGTGGAGGTGCATCCCGACACCGCCCGCGCGCTGGATGTCCGCAACGGCGAACTGCTCGAGCTGACCTCTCCGTATGGCCGCCTGGAGGTGCCGGTGTACATCTACCCGGGCATCCGTCCGGACACGCTGGCGGTGCCGCTGGGCCAGGGGCACACCGAGTACGGCAGCTACGCCACCGGCCGCGGCGTCAACGCCGCGAGCCTGCTGGGTTCCAATGAGCAGAACGGCTACCTGCCCTACCTCGCCACCAGAGTCTCGGCGCGCAAGCTGCGGAAGTACCAGCAGCCGGCCACGACCGAGGGGACCCCGCGGCAGCTCGGCCGGCACATTGCGGAGGCCATGCCGCTGCCGCTCGCCGCGCGCGGGCTCACCGTCAAGCAGGCTTATGAAGCGAAAGGTGGGGCGCTCCACGAGTACAACCCGCCGCGCGAGAAGGAGGCGATTGCGGGCTGGCACGACCGCCAGGTGGAGGAGCAGCAGTACGGTGACTATGCCGATCCCGGCCAGCCCCGCTGGGCCATGTCGGTGGATCTGTCGCGCTGCACCGGCTGCTCCGCCTGCATCACGGCCTGCTACGCGGAGAACAACATCCCGGTCCTCGGCGAGGAAGAGATCTTCAAGGGCCGCGAGATGACCTGGATGCGCATCGAGCGCTACTGGGAGGGTGGCGAGGACGGCGAGCCGTTGGAGGCCCGCTTTGTCCCGATGATGTGCCAGCACTGCGACAACGCGCCCTGCGAGCCGGTCTGTCCCGTGTATGCCGCTTATCACACACCGGACGGCCTCAACGGCCAGGTGTACAATCGCTGTGTCGGTACCCGGTACTGCGGCAACAACTGTCCCTACAAGGTCCGGTACTTCAACTGGTACGCCTACAACAAGAAGGCCTTCCCGGAGCCGCTCAACCTGCAGCTCAATCCGGATGTCACCGTCCGGGCGCGCGGCGTCATGGAGAAGTGCACCTTCTGCATCCAGCGGATCCGGTCGGCGCAGCACCATGCCCGGCTGGGGGATCGCCCCCTGCGTGACGGCGAATTCACCACCGCCTGCGCCCAGGCCTGCCCGAGTGGCGCGCTGACCTTCGGCAACGCCAGGGACGGCACCAGCCGGGTGGCCACCGCCCGGCAGGATCCGCGAGGCTACACCATCCTGGAGGACACCAACGTGCGGCCCGCGGTTACCTACCTGGCCAAGGTCCTTCACCGGACGGAGGCCTGATCCATGGGCGCCATCACGCACGACCCGATGCCGCGCACGCAGACGCACGCGGAGGTGACCCGCGACGTCCTGGCCACGCTGGGGACGCCGAGCCGGGGCTACTATCTGGCGCTGTTCGCGGCCGTCGGCGCGTTTCTCGTCGGCCTGGTCACCTTCGCCATCCTGCTCAAGGACGGCCTGGGCCACGCCGGGTACAATCCGCCAATCATGTGGTCGGTCTACATCACGACCTTCGTGTTCTGGGTCGGCATCGGCCACGCCGGCACCCTGATTTCGGCGATCCTGTTCCTGTTCCGCAGCCCCTGGCGCACGGCCGTCTACCGCTCCACCGAGGCGATGACGGTGTTCGCGGTCATGACGGCCGCGCTCTTCCCGATCATCCACATCGGGCGGCAGTGGATCTTCTACTGGCTGTTGCCGTACCCCAACGCCCGGTTCCTCTGGCCCAATTTCAAGTCGCCACTGGTCTGGGACGTCTTCGCCATCAGCACCTACTTCACCGTCTCGGCCACCTTCCTGGTGGTCGGGCTGGTGCCCGACATCGCGGCGGTCCGTGACAAGGTCTCGGGCTGGCGCAAGAAGGTCTACGCGATGTGCTCGCTGGGTTGGACGGGCGCCGACAGCCAGTGGCGGCACTACACCCGCGGCTATCTCTACCTGGCCGCGCTGGCCACGCCGCTCGTGCTGTCGGTCCACTCGGTCGTGTCGTGGGACTTCGCGGTGTCGATCATTCCCGGATGGCACGGCACCATCTTCGCCCCGTATTTCGTGGCGGGCGCCATCTATTCCGGCATCGGCATGGTGCTCACCCTGCTGATTCCGCTGCGCAAGGTGCTCAAGGTCGAGCACATGATCACCGAGTACCACTTCGACAACCTGGCCAAGCTGACCCTGCTGACCGGGACGATCCTCTTCTACGCCTACGCGATGGAGTACTTCATCGCCTGGTACAGCTCCAACACCTACGAGCAGACGGCCTTCTGGCGCCGCGCCTTCGGGCCGATGTGGTGGGGTGGCTGGTCCATGATCATCTGCAACGCGTTCGTGTCGCAGCTGCTCTGGTTCAAGAAGATCCGGACCAACCTGACCTCGCTCTTCATCATCTCGATCTTCATCAACATCGGGATGTGGTTCGAGCGCTACGTCATCATCAACTCGCTGTCCGCCGACTTCATCCCCTACGCCTGGGACCAGATGAACCCGACCTGGGCCGACTGGGGGATCCTGCTGGGGTCGTTCGGCTGGTTCCTGATGTACTTCCTCCTCTTCGCGCGGACCTTCCCGATCGTCGCGATCCAGGAGATCAAGGAGATGATCCCGATGCCCCGTCGCCGGAAGGGGGGGCACTGAGATGGGCGCCATGATGCCTGGCGTGCTCGCCTCGTTTGAGCACATTGATGCGGCCACCGAGGCGATCCACGCCCTCAAGGCCCGCGGCCATGCCGACCTGACCGTCTATTCCGCCGCCCCCAACCACGAGCTGGAGGAGGCGATCGGCCACCCGGTCAGCGGGGTGCGGCTCTTCACCCTGCTGGGCGGACTGATCGGCGTCACCGCGGGGTTCGCGATGACGCTCTGGATGTCCTACGACTGGCCGGTGCTGGTGGGCGGCAAGCCGATCGGCGCGATTCCGCCCTACGTGGTACTGGCGTTCGAGCTCACCATCCTGTTCGGCAGCCTCTTCACGGTGGCGGGGGTGATCATCCTCTCGATGCTCCGCTCGCTCAAGGGGCGCCCGTATCACCCGCGGTTCAGCGACGACCGCATCGGCATCTTCGTGCCCTGCGGGCCGCAGGAGGCCGATGGCATCATCCGCCTGGTAACCGACGCCGGCTCGGTGGAGGTGCAGCATGAGGCAGCCTGAGCGTCGCGGCCTCCTGGCCGTGCTCCTGGTGGCAGCCCTCGGCGGCTGCAACTTCTACTATGACAAGGTCCCCTCGCCGGACGATGCGCTCAAGCTGGTGCCGTGGTTCGACCACATGATCAAGAGCCAGGCGATCCACCCCTACCAGCGCGCCGACATTCCGCGCCATGCCGTGCCCGGGTCGGTGGCTCTCCACCGGCTGGAGCTCGACTGGCGGGACGAGTTCGCGCGCGGGGTCACCACCACCGCCGACGCGCTCGCCAACCCGACCCTGGGCGACGTGGCCGCCACCCTGGCCAAGGGCGACACCCTCTTCCAGGTCTATTGCTCCATGTGCCACGGCCCCTCCGGCAACCTCGGCGGCACCATCAGCCACCTCACCGGGGCCCCGTCGCTCCAGACCGACCTGGCCCGCGGCCGCAGTGATGGCTACCTCTACAGCATCATCCGGTACGGGCGGGGGGTCATGGGACGCTACGGTGACAAGATCGTCCGGCCCGAGGACCGCTGGGCGGTCGTGAATTACGTCCGGCAGCTCCAGGCCCAGGACACCCCGGCGGGGGGAGCCAACTGATGAACGCTGACGCGCTTCGTGAGCGCCTGGTGGAACGCGCCGTGGCCGGCCGCTGGGGGGGCATGCGAACCCTCGGGGTCGTGCTCAGTGTGGTGGGCCTGGTGCTCTTCGTGGCCTCCCTCGTCCTCGGGGACGCCACCCGGGGGTGGCAGGTCTTTCACGTCAACTGGGTGTTCTGGACCGGCCTGGCCGGGGGCAGCCTGGCCCTGACGGCCGTGCACAAGATCGCCAATGCCAAGTGGTCGGGGGTCATCCTCCGGTTCTCACAGGCGGCCGTCGCGTTCCTGCCGGTCTCCTTCGTCGCCATGCTGGTGATCTACACCATCGGCTACGGCCCGATTTACGAGCACCTGCAGGAAGAACTGCACGGCCTTCCGCATGCCAAGGAGATCTGGCTCTCCTACCCGGTGATGGTGGCCCGGATGCTGATCGCGGTCGGCGCCCTGTTCCTGGTGGGCTGGGCCATGATCAAGGCCGACCTGTTGCCCGACCTCCACGCCGTGCGGCACAAGGTGGACGAGAAGCGGCGGGCCCTCTACGACAGGTGGCTGGCGGGCTATGACCCGAGCCCCACCGGGGCCGCCGCGCACGAGGCCCGGATCCATCGCCTGGCTCCGACCTATGCCGTGCTCTACGCGGTGGTGTTCAGCATCATCGCCTTCGACGCCATCATGGCGCTGCAGCCTCACTGGTTCAGCAACCTGTTCGGCGGCTGGTACTTCATGGGCTCCTTCCTCGGTGGCCACACGCTGCTGGCCGTGATGATGATCTACGGGGCGAAGCACCTGGGCATCAGCGACCTCGTCTCGCCGAAGCAGCGGCACGACCTCGGCAAGCTCATCTTCGGGTTCAGCGTCTTCTGGACCTACCTGATGTGGTCCCAGTTCCTGGTGATCTGGTACGGTAACATGCCCGAGGAAACCGGCTTTGTCTTCTCACGGCTCTGGGGAGAATGGCGCCCGATCGGCGTGACGGTGTTCGTCGGGATGTTCCTGGTGCCGTTCGCCGGCCTGATCGGCGAGGCCCCCAAGAAGAATCGCCTGACGCTGGGTTTCTTTGCGCTCGTGAGCCTCACCGCCCTGTGGATCGAGCGGTACCTGCTCGTGATGCCCTCGGTGGCGCACCACAACGGCCCGCAGCTCGGGATGGCCGAGATCGGCCCGACACTCCTGTTCCTCGGGCTCTTCCTTCTCGCCTACTCGCTCTTTGCCAGGACCTTCCCGATGATCTCCCCGCGCCTGGCCGAGATCACCCTGCACAAGGAGCACGCGGGCCACGGGCACTGAGTGCTGCCGAGCGGCCGGATGTGACGAGGGCCTCCCAACCGGGAGGCCCTCGTGCGTTGCATCCAGCGAGCGTGGTGCGGGGGCGTCAGCGGAACCGGATGGCCCGGGTCATGGCCTCGAGTGCCTGGGCGTCCTGGTTGCCGATCACAACGACCACCCGGTTGGACCGCCAGGGTTCGTCGGTGTCCGCCCCGACGTACTCCAGGATGGAACGAATCGGCAGGCCATTCCGGATCGCCCCCTGTGAGCGCTCCACCTCTCCATTCACGAGCTCGGCCACCCGGTCGGCCGGACCCTCGATGGTCCGGGCAATCCGGCCGTGGGCATCCTGGTGCAGCACCACCACGAGGGGACGCTGATCCTGGCCGATCGATTGGATCTGGATTTCCACGACCCGGAGATCACGAATGCGGGGGACGATGTCCCCGGTCAACGCCGCGGCCTCTGCGTAGGAAACCGTGCGCCAGGCTCCGGCTCCAATAAATTCGGCACTCGCATCGGGGGCTGCGGTGGAGCGGACCGTGGCACTGAGCTGCGCCACCCCGCTCCGGGTGCCTACCTCGCTGGTCGGGCGCGGGGCGGGACGCTGCTCGCGGGGGTCCGGTTCCCAGTCAGGTGCGGGCGCTGAGGTCGCCGGCGAGGTGGATGCGCGAGGGGGGTCGGTGAGGGGCAGGAAAGAGCCGAACAATGGACTGCCACCCCGCGAATCCATCAGCGAAGGCCCCGAGACGAACTGCCGCATGGCGCCCTCGGCCGCCGACCCGGTGGGGATGATCCCCCGGGCGCTCCAGCCCGCGGCAATGGCCACCATGATGCCTGCCGCGCGCATCCCATGGCGGCCCCACGGCCGGGGAGTGCGTTCCGATTCCCGGGACGCTGCCGCCGCGACGGCCTGGCGTCCACGGGATGCCAGCGCCAGTTCGGCGTAGATCGGGCGGGAGGTTTCGGGTGGTGGTACGAGGAGGCCGAGGAGCGAGGTGGTCCGGTCGCGCAGGGCAGCGATGCCATCGCGCTCATGGCGACACCGGATGCAGGTGGCGAGATGGCACTCGATCTCGACACACTGCGACCGGCTCAGCGCCTGGTCGAGGTAGGCGTGGAGTTCGTCCTCAGGAATGTGCCGCATGCTGCTTTCGTCCCGCCTCCTGGCGGTCGTACACGTCGATGAGTCGCTTGCGGGCGCGCGCCAGGGTGGTGCCGACGGCCCCCACGGCGAGCCCGCTCTGCTCGGCGATCTCGGGATAGCTCAGGCCGGCGTCCCAGAGGAGGAGGACCTCCCGGTCGCGCGGGGTCAACTCGGCCAGCGCCTCGTGCACCAGCTCCCGGCGCTCGTCATGCTCCAGCGCCTCGTCCATCGGCGTTTCGGGAGCGGACAGGACCGCGGGTTCATTGGTCAACAGGGTCAGGTGCTTGCGGCGGCGGATTGCCGCCCGGGCCTCGTCCCGTGCCAGGTTGGCCGCCACGGCGAACACCCAGGCGCGGGGCTTTTCCGGACGGTGGGCCATGGCGCGGATGAAGACTTCCTGTGCCAGGTCCTCGGCACGATCCGCATCCCAAACCTTCCGGTACAGGAACCGGACGACTGAGGCATACGTAGTTTGGTAGAGCCGTTCGAGCTCGTCCTTCATCAGGACCTCCCGGGGCGTGGCTGGCGGATCAATAGGGAGACGGCGGCGACCCGGGCCACTTGCACATGGGAAGCTACCGTCGTCGTTTTCCGGGGGCAAATGCGCACCCGGGGTGCAAATCCTGTCGCTTGGGCGGCCAGTCGGAACAGAGCTTCGGTTTGGCCGGTCGACCGTCCGCCCTGACCCTGTTGTGCAGCGAGCATGCCACCCCGTCATCCCCGAGATATCCACATGCCGAAATGACCTCGGCATCGAGGGCGAATTCGCCGTCCCGCTTGACCTTGCAGAGGTAGGGGGACTTCCGGTGACGGAGGAGTGCCTCAAGCTGGGTCTCCTCCTTGGTACACATCACCTCGATCTGGAGGTCCCGGCAGCAAGCGGCGCCCCTGGTGTGGTCAGCCGTCTGGCAAGGTACTGATTCACAAGGGTTTACACCGTTGACTACCGGAAGGTTCCGACCCTTCGAGGCGGGCACCGGGAGGGTTCTGGTGACCATTTTCCCCTGGTCTGCCACCACGAAGCGGTCCCCTCCGAGCCGTCTTGGCTGGGGTGGACGGGGGCGGTCCCGGGGCATCGGGCCGGTGAATCCGTGGACGGCGCACCGGGCTTTTCCGGCACCCCCGTCCTTCAGGTGGCGGCAGGGAACATGGAGGATAGTGTCACTATAGAGGTCACCATCGTCCTCCCAGAGGACACCATAGGACAGCCGTTCGGTGTGCCCCAGGAGCCAGGTGGCTTCGTGGTCGCCCTCGGTATGGTCGCCTTCTGGGGAGCTGACACGGAGGGTCACGCGGAGGGATCGGCACTGGGGGCCGAGGTTTTCGCAGCGAGGTGGTCTGGATGGCATCGGACAAAGATAGTGGGTCTGGCAATCCCGACCGGGGCGGTTTATCTTTGTGAACTAATTCACAAGTGGACAGTGCGCTGTGCGCGGCGCTCAACTTGGGTGGGAATGTCAACGGCAGTATCATATCAACCGAGTTTCGGAGGATGGACAGCGATGAGGATGACAGCGGCAGTTGCAGGGTTGGCCCTGGTACTTTCAGCGTGTGGTGGTGGCGAGCAGCCGGCAGCAGAGCCCGATGCGGCGGCGCCGGCTCCTGCGGCGGCAGCCACCGGGGCTACGCACGACGTGAACATGCAGCTCGACGGGTCGGTGTACCACTTCGTACCGAGCCAGTTGACGATCAAGTCTGGTGACGTCGTGGTGTTCCACAATGTCAGTGGTGGGCCGCACAACGTGAGCTTCTGGGCGGACAGCATCCCGGCTGGCACGCAGGCGATGATCAACGCCGCCATGCCGGACCGCATGGGCGATCTCACCGGCCCGCTGCTGGTGGCGCCGAACGAGACCTACACGATCTCCTTTGCCGGTGCGCCGGCTGGTCAGTACGGCTTCTACTGCCTGCCGCACCTGGCCATGGGCCAGATTGGCAAGCTCACCATCGTCGAGTAAATCGTCGTTGGGTGGATGGCACCGCGGGCCCCGGAAGACAGCTTCCGGGGCCCGCGTGGCGTTCCGGTGCGACTCCCGTGTCAGGTGGGGCATCCTACCGACGGAGCTGACCCCAACCATTCTCATTAGGCAGGCACCATGCGCACCGGACTTTTGATTGGTTTGATCGCCACGTTGATTGGAGCCGGCCTGCCGGCCGGGCTGGACGCCCAGGCGCGGACGGCGCCCGCCGAGCGTCGGCTCGACCGGCCGGACGCCGCCTACCCGGAGCCCTTCAGCCTGCTCACCGGCCTCCGCGAGCTGCCGGACGGCCGGGTGTTGGTGAGTGACGGTATTGACCAGACGTTGCTGTGGCTCAATCTGGCCACCGGACGGACGACATCGCTGGGTCGGACCGGACAGGGCCCCGGTGAGTATCGTTCTCCGGATGCGCTCTTTCCGATGCCGGGCGGGGCCACTCTCCTCGTGGACCTCGGCAATGGGCGCCTTTCCCTGTACGGTGCCGACGGCCAGTACCGCGAGTCCATGTCCATCGCCCAAGGAACACCGGGTCCTGGTGCGGGGCCGGGAGGGCTGCGGTTGATCCTGCCCAGGGCCGTGGATAACAGGGGCCGGTTGTACTTCCAGCAGCCCGGTGGGATAGGGTCGGGTGGAGTGCCCGCGGACTCCCAGGCCGTGCTGCGGTTCGACCGCTCCTCCAGTGTGGTGGACACGGTGGCCTTCGTGAAAGTCGCCCCGCCGGCGGTCCGCACCACCGGAACCGCCAACAATCAGAATGTCCGCATGATGCCGCGCCCGTTCCCGGCCTCCGACGGCTGGGCGGTGGCCCCCGATGGCCGCCTGGCCATCGTGCGTGCGGCGGACTATCGGGTGGAGTGGGTGACCCCGACAGGACGGAGTCGCGGCCAGCCGGTGACCGTGCGGCCGGTGCCGATTCGCGACGCCGAGCGGCGTGAGTGGGCCGCAAGCGTTGGGGGCGGGTTGTCGATCTCGATGGAAAACCGAAACGGCGAGGTGACCACCAACTTCCGCCGCGGTCGTCCCGGGGCCCAGGAGCCCGACCTCTCCGGGGTGGAGTGGCCCTCGCACAAGCCGGCGTTCGTGAGCGCCAACGTCTTCGCCACCCCCGAGGGTGACGTGTGGGTGGAGCGGTCCATGGCGGCCGGCGCCCCGCGCGAGTACGACGTCTTCGACCGGCAGGGCAACCTCAGCGGCCGCGTCATCCTCCAGCGTGATCGGCGCGTCGTGGCGTTTGGCGCTGGCACGGTCTACGTCGTGCGCAGCGACGAGGATGACCTGCAATACCTGGAGCGGTATAGAAGGTAGCGAGAAGGGAGAAGCGAGAAGGGAGAAGTGGGAGGCCCGCGGCGCTGAAACCTTCCGCGTTCTCCCCCGGCGGGGAACCCCGCACTTCTCGCTTCTCGCTTCTCCCTCCCTATAACCACCCCGCGTGCCGGTACCATGCGAGGGTGGTCGCCACGCCGCGCTCGAGGTCATGCGCAGCGGACCAGCCGGTATCGCGTTCGAGCGGAGCTGGGTCGCAGGTCCACGCCGGCTGGTAGAACTCGTTGGCCTTGTCGGGGGTCAGCAGGGTGGCCCGGCCCATCAGGCGCGCAGCCAGGCCGGTGAGCTGCAGGATTCCGCCGGCCACCGGGCGGGGCAGGGGAACGAGGCGCATCCGCCGTCCCAGCGCGCGGCCGATCGTGCGCACCAACTCGCCACTGGTGACGACCTCGGGATGGGCCGGGTAGTACACCCGGCCCTCCACTCCGGCAGTGCTGCCCATCGCCGCCAGCGCGTCCGCCAAGTCCGGGCCGAACACCAGCGAGAGTTCCTGGCTGCCGTCTCCGAAGACCGGGGCAACGCCGAGGCGGGCAATCTTGAAGACCTTGAGCATCTCGACGTCGCGTGGTCCATAGACGGCGGGGGGCCGTGCGATGACCCAGGGCACCGGCCCCCGACGCACGACCTCCTCGGCCGCGGCCTTGCTCCGGCCGTACCCCGTCACCGGTTCGCTCGGCTCAAGGTTGGCGCGCCGGCCGCCTCGCGGCGAGGGTCCGGCGGCGGCGAGCGAGGAGACGAGGACGAATCGTCGCACGCCGGCCTGAGCGGCGGCCGCAAGGATCGCCGCCGTGCCATCGACATTGACCCGGTGAAACTCCGCCTCGTTCCGCGCGGCGGTCAGGCCCGCCACATGATAGACGACCTCCATCCCCGCCAGCGCACGATGCATCGCGTTGGTGTCCTGCAGGTCTCCGGGGGCCAGGGTGACACCGAACGGCTCGAGGATGGCGGCCCTGGCCGGTGAGCGAACCAGGGCGGTGACGTCATCGCCCCGCCGGCGCAGGGACTCGATCAGATGACTGCCGACGAACCCGGTGCCCCCGGTGACGAGGGTCCTCACAGCGCCCGGTCGTAGACCCGGTAGGTCTTGTAGTGGCTGAGGCCCATCTTGACGAGCCCGGCGATCATGGCGGGATTGTCCTCCAGGATCCAGCTGGCCTCGCCCCAGTACATGCCGTGCTGGGCGGCCCTGGTCCAGACCCAGTGATAGAGGAGCGCGTCCAGCCCGCGGCCGCGCCATTCCGGCACGACGCCGAGGAGGAGGACCCTGGTGCGGCGGATGGTGCGCCGCTTGAGGGCCCAGAACAGCGGCAGGATGACGGGCAGCAGCCAGCCCTTCCGGTTGTGACGGAGGACGACGTTCAGGTCCGGCAGCGCCAGGGCAAAGCCGATGGCCTCACCGTCCTTCTCGAGGAACGGCACGAGGTCCGGCACGACGACCGGCTTGAACTGGGCCGCGAGGTGATTGATCTCCGCCTCGGTCATCGGGACGAAGCCCCAGTTCTTCTCCCAGCATTTCTGGTAGAGGACCTTGATGCGGGCCAGTTCGGCATCGAAGTCGTGCATCCGCATTGGGCGGAGGGTCACGCCCAGGCGTTCGGCCATCACCCGGGTGGCCCGGGTCAGCCGCTCCGGGACCGGCGCCGCGCGTGTCGTGTGGCCACCCTGGTACACCAGGAGGTTCTTTGCGGTGGTGAAGCCGGCCGCCTCCAACAGCCCGAGGTAATACCTCGGGTTGTGCGGCATCATCAGGGTGGGAGGCGTGTCGAACCCTTCGACCAGCAGCCCGATTTCCTCATTGACGGAGAAGGACGCCGGCCCCCGGATCGTGTCAAGCTGCCGGGTGCGGAGCCAGGCGGCCGCGGCATCGAGGAGCGCCGCGGCGACTGACTGGTCGTCCACACACTCGAAGAAGCCGAAGAACCCCACCCGGTCGTGGTGGGTGTCGTTGTGCAGCTGGTTGTGGATGGCGGCGATGCGGCCAACGACCCGGCCGCCCTGTTCCGCCAGGAAATACTCCGCGGCGGCGTGCTGGAAGAACGGGTTGGCCTCGCGGTCGAGCTGGGCGCGAACGTCGCGGCGGAGGGGCGGGGCCCAGAGCGGATCAGCGGCGTGGAGACGGTACGGCAGGTCGATGAACCGGCCGAGATCGCGCGAACTGGTGACCGGCCGGACGACGACCGGGCCGGTCAGATGACCCCCAGCTCCCGCCCGATCCGCCCGATCGTCTCGAGGGAGAAGTCGATCTGATCGTCGGTGTGCGTGGCCATCAGGCTGGTGCGCAGCCGGCACTGCGAGGGTGGCACGGCAGGCGGCACGACCGGGTTGGTGAAGATCCCGGCGTCAAAACACTTGCGCCACATCAGCAGGGTCTTGTCCAGCGGGCCGATGAGGATCGGCACGATCGGGGTCTCGGAGGGGCCGATGTCGAAGCCGAGCTGCTTGAACCCCTCCTGGAGCCGTCGGGTGTTGTGCCAGAGCCGGGCCCGGCGTGCATCGTCGGTGCGGAGCACCTCAAGGGCGGCGAGCACGCCAGCGGTGTTGGCCGGCGGCAGGGAGGCGGTGAAGATGAGCGGCCGCGCGTGATGCCGCAGGTAGTTGATGACATTGCCGGAGGCCGCCACGAAGCCGCCGATCGAGGCGAGTGACTTCGAGAAGGTGCCGGCGATGATGTCCACCTGGTCGGTGACGCCGAAATGGGCCGCGGTGCCCTCGCCGTTCGGTCCCAGCACACCGATCGAGTGGGCATCGTCGAGCGCCAGGGCGGCGCCGAACTTCCGGGCCACCTTGATCAACCCGGGCACGTCGGCGATGTCACCCTCCATCGAGTAGATGCCGTCCACGATGATCATGGTGCTGGTGTGGCCGTTCTTGGCCATCTTCCGGTCCAGCCCCACCAGGTCGCCGTGGTTGAACCGCTCGGTCTCGCCGTAGCTCATCTTGGCGCCGTCCACGATCGAGGCGTGATCGAGCTTGTCGAGATAGACGGTGTCCCCCCGGCCGACGAGGCCGGAGATCAGGCCCAGATTGGCATTGTAGCCGGTGGAGAAGACGATGCAGTCTTCCTTGCCGAGGAACTCCGCCAGGGCGGCTTCGAGCTGGATGTGAAGGTCCAGGGTGCCGTTCAAAAACCGGCTGCCGGTGCACCCCGAGCCGTAGACGTCGAGGGCATTGCGGGCCGCTTCCAGGACCTTGGGGTGGTGGGTCAGGCCGAGATAATTGTTCGAGCCGAGCATGATGCGGCTCTGGCCCTCGATGACGACAACGGTGTCCTCGGAGGCGGAAATCGGCTTGAAATACGGATACAACCCGGCCGCCTTCACCTCCTCGACCCGGGTGAACTGACGGCACTTCTCGAACAGCGCGATGTCGTGGGACAACGACGTGGTGTGCACGAGGCCTCGTGGCGAGTGGGGCCGGAACGGTTACCTCAAGTCCAAGGCCGTCAAGGACTTAAATTAGCAAACTCCAGCGCCGTTCTCAAGTAAGGCCGGCGCCGGACGCCGGGGTCCCCGGGAACCTGGGACAGGTCGGCCGGTTATCTTGTACAAGCGCCTGCCCGGGGCGCGTCTCCCTGTTGTTGTGCGCCTGACCACCGACCCCGACCCTGTGAGACGGAATGCGCATTGTCGCCGCCACTGTGTCCGCCCTGATCCTGGCCCTCGGGCCCGGGCCCGGTTCGGTCATGGCCCAGGCGGCGGACGGCGTCCGGCGCGTGGTGGAGCCGCCCGGGATGGATTTCCATCCAGACGGCGCCTGGCGCCGGCGGGCCGCCCAGGTGCGTCGGGAGCGTCAGGCCCTGCTCCGTGCGGGCGACATCCCGGCGCTCAACCGGTCGGCCGAACTGGTCCTCCGTGGGCCGTTCGCGGTTCAGGCATATCAGGTGATGGGCTCGGCCGTCACCGGGCGGTACATCGTGCCGGTCATCCCGATTGCCTACAGCGACACCCCCGTCAACTACACGACGCAGGAGTTCTCCGACGTGCTGTTCGGGACCACCCCGCCGCTGGGGCGCCCCTACACGCTGAAGACGTACTACGAGGAGCTGTCGCGCGGGCGCATCGAGATGGATGGGGTCATTTTCACCCCCTACCAGCACGACCAGACCGCGGCGTGGGTAACGGATGGCTGCAAGGGGGTCTCCATCCCCGGCCAGACCAGCTGCCCCAGGCCGAACAACCAGAACCGCATGGGCCAGATGCTGATTGCCCTGCTGAATGCGGTCTCCACCGGAACGGGCGGCGATACCGTCTGGGCGCAGTTTGACAACGATGGCCCCGACGGGATCCCCAATTCCGGCGATGACGACGGCTTCGTGGACTTCGTGACCTTCCTGCAGCCGCAGGTGGGCGGCGAGTGCACCAACAGCAGCGGGATCTGGTCGCACCGCTGGGTCATCAGCGTCTGGAACAACGGGTCACCCTACGTCACCCAGACTCCGCGGCGGAACGCCCAAGGGAACCCGATTGCCGGCCAGTTCCTCCAGGTGCGCGACTACACGATCCAGTCGCAGCTGGGTGGATTCACCGGGTGCGCCAGCGGGGCGATCCTGCCGGTTGGCACGGTGGCCCACGAGACTGGTCACGCCTTCGGGCTGCCGGACCTGTATGACACCAGCAACCAGACCTGGGGCATCGGCGACTGGAGCCTGATGAGCCTCGGCAACCAGGTCACCCAGCTCAGCCCGGCGTCCTATGACCCGTGGTCGTTGTTCGTCCTGGGCTGGGCCACCGTCGACCTGCTCGAGAACCATCGGACCGTGGTCACCGGCCCGCGGGTCCTGACGGACACGATCTTCCTGGCCCGCGCAGTGGCCGCCCCGCAGCAGTACGTACTGGTGGAGAACCGACAGGCGGTGGGGAGCGACACCGCGCAGATGGGGCCCGGCGCGCTGGCACGGCAGAAGATGCCGGGGCTGCTCCTCTGGCATGTGGATGATCAGAAAGTGGCTGCGGGGTTGCTGGGGAACACCGTCAACAACGGCCCGAGCCACGGAGTGGCGCTTTTGCAGGCTGATGGCCTGAACCAGCTGCGGGCCCGCCAGAATCGGGGCGATCCCGGTGATCCATTTCCCGGCAGCACCAACAACACCCGCTTCTCGCTCCTGACAAATCCCGCGGCGCGCGACTACCAGGGGCAGCCCTTCGGCTTTGCCTTTGACCAGGTGGCCCAGTTGCCGAATGGGGCGATGACCTTCCGCTACACCCGCCGGCCTCCCTCAGTGGTCACCACCACGTTTCCCACGGCCATGGTGCGGGTCGATGGCACGCTGTACCAGCGATACGAAGACATCGTGGCGCCGGGCCGCGCCCTGGCCATCAGTGTCGAGCAGGAGCAGCTCCTTGCCGGGGGCCGTAGCCGGGTCACCTTCCTGAGCTGGAGCAACGGCGGGCCGCGTGAACAGACGGTCATCTCCGGCCCTGTCACGCCAGATACCCTGGTGGCCACCATGATGACGCAGCACCGGCTGCTCGCCCTGGTGAGTGGATCGGGGAGCATCAGCACCAGCCCTGCCGGCGTCGATCCGGCGACCGGGCCGTTCCTGGCCCAGGGGACCCAAGTCACGCTCACCGCCACCGCCGCGCCCGGAATGACATTCAACCTCTGGACGGGCGACACCGTCAGCACCTCCCCGGTCCTTTCGCTTGCCATGAACCGGCCCTATGACGTGACGGCGACCTTCACCGTCGCCGTGCCGGTGACGGTAGCCGAAGCACGCTCCGCGATACTCGGGACCGGCACGCTCTCCGCCGAGCAGCGGGAACACCTGGACCTGCAGGGCAACCGGAATGGCTACTTCGATATTGGCGACTACCTCTCGATGCTGAGCCGGTTGGGCCTGGCCCCAGGAATCCTGGCGCCAGCTCCGATGATTGCCAGGCAGCTTGGAGCCGCACCATGAGTCGCAATCTTGCGGCGGCGCTCTGCGCGCTCGTTCTCGTCGCCGGCTGCGGCACCAAGGAGCCGGTGGGGCCGGTGGCCGGTGAGCTGGTCGTGACGCTCACGTCTCCCGGAGCGGCCGATGGCGCGGTGCTCCTGCGGCTGGTGGGCCCGGTGGACCAGGTGACGGCCGAAGGAGGCTACCTGGTGGAGTCCGCCGCCCTCTCCGACGGAATTACCCGGATCGTGGTGGTCGGCACGATCACCTCGGGACCAGTGGCCCGGATCAGCATTCCCGACATGAGCCAGGCCAGCCAGTACTTCGGGCTGGTGGAACAAGTGGCCGACCGCGGCAGCTTTGCGCTGCTTTCCTCGGCCGGATATTCCGTGTCCATCGCGCCGTGAACTCCACCGGCGCGGTATCCCGCCGCGTCTTCATCACGGCAAGCGCCGTGGCCGGCGGCGGGCTGGCGCTGGCCATCTGGGCCCGTCGTTTCCTTCACGAACCTCCCCTGGACCCCGCCACCGCCGCGCTGGCGCCGGATGCCTGGGTGCGGCTCGGCACCGACGGCTGGCTCACCGTCATCGTGGCGCGCTCCGAGATGGGGCAGGGGGTGTCTACCGCACTGCCGATGCTGGTGGCGGAAGAGATGGATGCCGACTGGGACCGGGTCCATTTCGAGTTCGCCCCTGCCAATGCCGCATACTACAACCCCGCCATGGGAGTCCAGGCCACGGGCGGCAGCACCGCCGTCATGACCTCGTGGCTTCCGCTCCGCCAGGCCGGCGCCACGGCGCGGGCGATGCTGCTTGCCGCGGCAGCCGAGCGGCTTGGTGTGCCCCTGGAGTCCCTGCGGACCGACGGTGGCGCGGTTGTGCATGACTCCTCGGGCCGACGGCTGGAGTATGGCGACCTGGCGGAGGCCGCCGGACAGCTGCCCGTGCCGGCAGATATCCCGCTCAAGGAGCCCGCGCAGTTCAGGCTGATCGGAACGGACCGGCGCCGGCTCGACACGCGCGACAAGGTGACCGGCCGCGCCGTGTTCGGCATCGACGCCGGCCCGGAGGACGCCCTGGTGGCGGTGGTGGCCCGCTCCCCGGTCTTCGGCGGCAGACTCAAGCAGGTCGATGACACCGCGGCACGCGCGGTGCCGGGCGTGCGCGATGTCGTCCGGATCAGTTCAGGTGTCGCCGTCGTGGCCGATGGGTACTGGGCGGCGGCGCGGGGCCGGGAGGCGCTCGTGCTGGCGTGGGACGACGGCGATCATGCTGGTGTGGACGATGCGTCGATCAGTCGAACCATGCGGGAGCTGGCGGATGGCACCGGGCGGAGCGTGCGGGTGGAGGGGGATGTCGAGGCGGCGCTCGGCGCCGCCGCGACCACGGTCGAGGCCGAGTACGAGCTGCCGTACCTGGCGCATGTCTGCATGGAGCCGATGAACTGCACGGCGGACGTGCGCGCGGACGGGGTGACCGTCTGGGCGCCGACGCAATTCCAGGCCGGCCCGCGGTACATGGCGGGCGGCGGCACCCGGGGCGCCGCGGCACGGATCGCCGGCGTGTCACTCGACGAGGTGGAGGTCATCACCACCTACCTCGGCGGCGGGTTCGGTCGCCGCGCCGAGGTGGACTTCGTGGTGGATGCCTGCGAGACCTCCAGGGCGGTGGGCCGCCCCGTGCGGGTCATCTACAGCCGAGAGGACGACCTCCGGCACGACTTCTACCGCCCCGCCTCCTTCCACCGGCTCTCCGCCGCCCAAGATGCCACCGGCCAGCCCACGGCGTGGCGGCACCGGATCGTGTCCCCCTCAATTCTCCGGCGTTTCATTCCCGGCGCCATCCCAGACTTCGTCGCGCACCTGGGCGGGCCGATGAAGGGCGGGGTGGATCCCGCGGCGGTCGAGGGCATCGCCGACCTCCCCTACGCAGTGGGCGCCATGGACATCACCTACTCCGAGGCGGAGCTCGGCGTGCCGGTGGGCTACTGGCGGTCGGTGGGGCACGCCTCGAATGCTTTCGTGGTGGAGTCCTTCGTGGACGAACTTGCCGCGGCCGCGGGCGTGGATCCGGTGGCGTATCGCCGCCGGCTCCTGGCGGATCATCCCCGACATCTCGCGGTACTCGAGGCGGCGGCAACAGCAGCGGGGTGGGGCACACCAGTGCCCGAAGGGCGCGCGCGCGGGGTGGCGGTGCACGAATCCTTCGGGAGCTTCGTGGCCCAGGTGGCGGAGGTCTCGGTGGAGGAGGGGAGGCCCCGAGTGCACCGCGTCACCTGCGCCCTCGATTGTGGTGTCGTGGTGAACCCAGATACCGTGCGGGCCCAGATGGAGGGGGGGATCGGGTTCGGGCTCTCGGCGGCGCTGGGCGAGCGGGTGGCCATTGCGGGTGGCCGGGCGGTGCCCGGCAACTTCAATGATTACCGGATCCTGACGATGTCCGAGATGCCCGTGGTGGACGTGGTGCTATTGCCGAGCGGGGACGCGCCGGGCGGCGTGGGCGAGCCGGGCACGCCGCCGATCGCCCCCGCGGTGTGCAACGCCCTCTTCGTGTTGCTTGGCCAGCGCATCCGGCGCCTGCCCATCGAGCTCAGCTGACCGGTTCGAGCTCCTCGCCCGGGTTCACGTAGCGGTTCACCTGCAGGCCGTACTGCCGCTCGTAGAGCTGGCGATACTTCCCGTTCAACGCCAGCAGTTCCTCGTGCGAGCCCCGTTCCACGATCTCCCCGCCGTCCAGGACCAGGATCTGGTCCGCGCCCACGATGGTGCTCAGCCGGTGGGCAATGACGAAGGTGGTCCGCCCTTCCTGCAGCGCACGCAGGCCATTCTGGATCAGCGCCTCGCTCTCGCTATCCAGGCTTGAGGTGGCCTCGTCCAGCAGCAGTATGCCGGGGTCGGCCAGGATGGCGCGGGCGATGGCAATCCGCTGGCGCTGCCCGCCCGAGAGCTTGACCCCGCGCTCGCCGACGATCGTGTCATACCCCTCGGGGAATCGTGAGATGAACTCGTCACAGTGGGCAATCTTCGCCACCCGCATCACCTCGGGCATCTTGGCATCGGGGCGGGCAAAGCGGATGTTCTCCGCCACGGTGCCGTCGAAGAGGAAATTGTCCTGGAGCACGATGCCGAGCTGCCCCCGGTAGTCGCGCAGGCGGAGGGTGGTCAGGTCGGCGCCGTCCACCAGAATCCGGCCGGTCTTCGGACGGTTGAACGCCATGATCAGGCTGATCAGGGTGCTCTTGCCGGATCCGCTCGGCCCCACCAGGGCTGTGGTGCTGCCGGCCTTCGCTTCGAACGCCACATCCTTCAGGACGGGGACATCGTCCACGTACTCGAAGGTCACGTCCTCAAAACGCACGTCTCCGTGCACCCGCTCCACCGGCAGCCGTTCCATGTCCTCGTCGGCTTCGGTGGTCATCCCCAGCAGCTCGCGGATCCGGTCCAGGCCGGCAAACGCCTCGCTGATCTGGGTCCCGATCGAGGCGATCTGAACCAGCGGCGCCGCCACGAGCCCGATGAAGAAGATGTACATCACGAAATCGCCCAGGGTCATCGTCTGGGCCAGGATGGCCCGCCCGCCCACGATGACCACCAGGGCCCCTATGACACCGACCACCACGGTGGACAGCGCGCCGATGGCCGAGACGCCGGTGATGGACTTGGCAATGTTGCGGAACAGCAGGTGGACCCCGCGCGTGAACGCTAGCTCCTCGCGCCGCTCGGCCACATAGGACTTCACCACGCGCACCCCACCGAGGGTCTCGTTCAGGCGGCCAGTGACGGCGGCGTTGATCTTGTTCCGTTCGCGGAAGATCGGCCGGAGCTTCTGGAAGGCGAACGCCATGCCGCCGGCAAAGACCCCCAGGAACACCAGGGTGGCGGCGGTGAGCTGCCAGTTGATGTAGAAGAGCACGCCCAGGGCGATCGTCGCGGTCATCAGGCCGCCAACCAGCTGCACCAGTCCCGAGCCGACCAGGTTCCGGATCCCCTCCGCGTCGGTCATGATGCGGGAGATCAGGATGCCGGTCTGGGTCTCGTCGAAGCGGCGGATCGGCAGGCGGAGCACATGAGCCTGCACCCGGCGGCGCATGTCGGTCACCGCCCGCTGGGCGGCCACGCCAAGGACCTGGGAGAGGGTAAAGCTGGTGGCCGCCTGGACCACGGTGGCTGCCAGGATGGCAAGGGCCAGTGGGGTCAGCAGGTGGCCGTCGCCCCCGATCAGGACGGTGTCAATCAGGTACTTGGAGCTGGCCGGCAGGACGAGCCCTGCCAGTCGGCTCACCACCATCAACATGAGGCCGAGGGCCAGCCGGCTGCGGTGGGCCCAGATCAGTTCCCTCGCCTCGCGCCAGGCGGAGGAGAGTGTCACCTTGGGGCGAGTGGCGGTTTCGTCGCTGGCGGAGGCCTTGGCCCCGGAGCGAATGCCGCGGGATACGCGTGGTCCGGTCAGGGTTCCCCCGGGACAGGTGCGGGCGCCGGCTGGGGCCGGCGGCGAAAAAGTCGGGTGGAGAATCGCACGATCGCTTCCTTCCACTCTTCCAGAATCTCGTAGAAGGTGGGGATGGCGACCAATGTAAGCAAGGCCGAGCTGAGCACGCCCCCGATCACCGCCACGCCCAGGGGGCTGCGGAACTGGGCGCCCTCGCCGGTGCCGAGCGCCACCGGGACCATGCCCGCCACGAGGGCAAAGGTGGTCATCAGGATCGGGCGGAGCCGGATCGCCCCCGCCTCGATCAGGGCGTCCCGCAGGGACAGTCCGTCCTTTTCGCGCGACCACTTGGCGAAATCGATCAGCAGGATCGCGTTCTTGGCCACCAGCCCCATCAGCAGGATCACCCCGATCAGGCTCATGATGTTCACGGTGTAGCCGGTCAGCGCCAGACTGCCCATCACGCCGATGAGCGAGAGTGGCAGCGAGAGCATGATGGCAATCGGGTCGGTGAAGGACCCGAATTGCATCGCCAGGATCAGGTACATCAGCAGCACGGCCACGCCGAGGGCCAGGAAGATGTCGCCGAAGATCTCGTTCTGCTGCTCGGCATCACCCCCCTGGGTGATGCGGACCCCCTGCGGCAGGGAGACCCCAGCGATCTGGCGCATGGCGTCGTTCATCACCTCGCCGGTGGAGCGGCCGGAGACGTTCCACTCCACGTTGACCACGAGATCCCGGTTCAGGTGGTTGATCACCGCGGGCCCGACCCCTTCGGTGATGGTGGCCACCTGGCCGAGCGGCACGGTGACCGGCACACCCGCCGGTCCAGCCACCACCAATGGCAGCTGGTTCAGGTCGGCGGCGCGACGGCGGGCCTCCGGCACCAGGCGCACCACCACATCGCGGGTCTCTCCCGCGGGGTCCACCCAGTCGCCCGCATCGACGCCCGCAAACGCCGGCCGGAGCGACTGCGCCACCTGGCCGACGCTGACACCCATCGCCGAGGCCAGGCCGCGATCGAGCGTGACCGTCAGCTCGGGCTTCTGGCCCTTGGTCGAGATGGACAGGTCCACCACGTTCGGCACCGTGGCCACCCGGTCACGCACCTGCTCGGCCACCAGGTTAATTGCCGCCGGGTCGTCGCCGCGGATCTCCAGCTGCAATTGCTTCCGGCCACCGCCGAAATCGTTGGTGAAAACGGCGAGGGTCACGCCGCTGATCGTGGCCATGCGACCGCGGATCTCCGCCGCCACCTCCTCGGCACTGCGCGGCCGGGAGTTCTTGGGGGTCAGCCGCACGTACATCTGGCCGAGGTCCACCGCACCGGAGAGGCCCCCGCCCAGGGTCGTGTAGGTGTAGCGCACCTCGGGGTACTCGCGGATGATCCGCCCGACCTCCTCGGCCTTCAGGCGGGTGTATGCCAGGTTGGAGCCCGGGGGCGTCTCGAGCTGCACGTTGAACTCGGAGCGGTCATCCTCGGGGAAGAAGCCCACCCCCACCAGGCGCAGCGGGACCATGCTAAGGGCAAAAATGAAAGTGCCGACCGCGATGGCTACCACCGCCAGCCGGTGGTCCAGCGCCCAGGCGATGACCTTCTTGTAGTCCTGCGCACGTCGGTTGAACCAGTCGTTGAACCGATCCAGGACGCGGGTGACCCAGGCGCGCCGCTCGGCAGGCACCTCGGGATCGGGCCAGTAGGCGGAGAGCATCGGGTCAAGCGAGAAGGACACGATCAGGGACACGAACACCGCGCACGCCATGGTCAACGCAAACGGTTGGAACCATTGGCCGCCCACTCCGGGCAGGAACGCGATCGGGATGAAGACCGCCAGGATCGAGAAGGTGGTGGCGGTCACCGCCAGGCCGATCTCGGCGGTCCCCTCGTGGGCCGCGCGGAGGTGGTCCTTGCCCATCTCCACGCCGAGCAGCGACATGGTGTTCAGGGTGAAGCCGAACACCCACACCGCGATGAACGACGCCAGCACCGACACCGGCAGCGCCAGGCCGGTGATCACGGTGGAGCGCCAGGAGTTCAGGAACAGGAAGACCACGAGGACGGTGAGGATGGCGCCCTCGAGCAGCGCCTGCTTTACGGTCCAGACGGAGTCGTCCACCCGCTGGCCGGCGTCGCGCACCACCTCCAGGGTCACATCCTCCGGCAGGCCGGCCTGAATGCGCTCGACGCGCGCCAGGACGGCCTGGCTCACCTCCGTGGTGCTGTAGCCCTTGGACTTCTTGATGTCGATGCCGACCGCTTCCAGCTCGTTGTAGAGCGCCAGGGTGCGGGGCTCCTCGGCGCCGTCCCGGACCTGCGCCACCTCGCCCAGCCGGATCATCCGGTCCCCGCGCTGGGCCACCACCAGTTGCTCAAAGCTCACCGGGTCCACCAGCCGGCCCTTGAGCCTGATCGAGCGCTCGTCGTAGTCACCATCGATCCGGCCGACCGGTGCCGCCAGGTTCTGGGTCTGCAGCGCCATCACCACCTGGCCGACGCTGACCCCGGCCGCCTGGAGCGCCTCCGGGCGGAGCGCCACCGTCAGTTCCCGCTCCTGCTTGCCGGTCACCGTGACCTCGGCCACGCCGCCTATTGAGCGCATCTCGCGGGTGATGGCAGGGTCGGCGAGGCGGGTGAGCTCGCGCGGCGTGCGCACCGGCGACGAAAGCGCCAGCGAGACGATCGGGCGGTCGGTGTCGTTCAACTTGCGGATGATCGGCTCTTCCATCTCCGGCGGCAGGTCATTGCGGATCGCCGAGAGGGCATCGCGCACGTCCTGGGTGGCCTCCTGCAGCGGTTTCGAGAACTCGAACTCGATGAGCACGAGCCCGAAGCCATCCTCGGCCCTCCCCATCATCTTCTTGACGCCGCTGATCGAGGCGATCGCTTCCTCGATCGGGTCGAGGACTTCCTTCTCCACGCCATCGGGCGCCGCGCCCGGATAGATGGCGGCCACCGACACGTAGGGCGGCGCCACATCCGGGAACTCGTCCGTGTCCAGCGTGATCAGGGCAAAGGCGCCGAAGATCACCAGTGACAACATCGCCACGATGGTGATGACCGGCCGCCGGATCGAGAAATCAGAAATCAACACGGGTGCCTCTCCTTACTGGTCGCGGCCGACGCGGACGGGTGTGGCCGCGGCGATGCCGCGGGCGGCGCCGAGCAGGACGGTGTCACCGGCCACCAGGCCGTCGAGTACCTCGACCAGTTCCAGTGACTCGTCGCGGATGCCGAGACGTGGTGTCACGACCGCCGTCTTGCCCTGGCGCAAGACGGTGACGGTCGGCTGCGAGCCGCGAAGGTCCAGCGCGCTGAAGGGGATGGCCAGGCCGGTGGCGCTGGCGGTGGCCACGCGCCCCTGGGCAAAGAGCCCGCCGACCAGGTCGCCGCCCGCATTGGGGATCGTCACCGAGATGCGCACCTGCCGGGTCAGCGGATCGGCGGTCGGGTTGATGCGGTCCACCGTACCGACGAACTGCCGGCCCTCGTAGCCGGGAACCGTGAAGTCCACCCGGCTGCCGCGACGCAGCGTCGAGAGGGCCTCGAGCGGCACCGCCGCCTGCAGCTCCATGCTGCGGGGGTCCACCACCGTCACCAGCACCGCACCGGGCTGGACGATATCTCCCTGGTTGACCGGTCGGGCGCTGACGACCCCCGTGAACGGCGCACGAATCGCCGTCTTCTCCAGCAGCTTCCGCGCGCCGGTCAGTCGGGACTCGGCGTCGGCCAGTCCTGCCTCCGCGGCGAGCAGCGCGGCGCGCGCCTGCTCCGCCGCCTGATCGGACAAAGCGCCGGCGGCCGCAAGCTGTTCGCTGCGCGCCAGGTTGCGGCGCGCCATCTCGGCCTGCTCACGGCTGACCCGCACCGCCGATTCGGCCGACCGCGCCTGCTCGCGGATCGCGGTGTCGTCGAGCCGCAGGAGCACAGCCCCCGCCGAAACCGCCTGGCCTGCCTCGGCCAGCACGGCGGTGACCGGGCCGCTCAGTTCGGCGCGGACGGTGGCCTCGCGCGCTGGCGCCAGCGTGCCCGAGATGGCCGGCCCGCTCCGCAGGTCGGCCGTGCCGACCACGGTCACATTTTCCGGGGCAATGGTCAGCGGTGGTGCTTCGGCCGGGCTCGCGTCAGCCTCGTGTGCCGGGCCACACGCGGCGGCCAGGAGCAGGGAAGCGAGCAGCAGGGAGCGGCCGCGGCCAATGGGGCGATGCTTGAGCGAGGTCATGATCAGGGAAACCCGGTGGAGGACGATGCGGGCGGCGGTGCCACCCGCGGCTGTGTTGCCGTACGCTGATTGCTGGAGATGGTTCCGCCGGCCGTGGCCAGCGGCAGGTTGGCCAGGAGCGCCAGACGCACCCGCGAGACGATCAGGTCGCGCGCGGCGGTGGCACGCGTGGCTTCCGCCTGCTGCAGGGCCAGGCGGGCATCGAGCAGTTCGGTCTGGGTGCTGATCCCCTCCCGGTACCGCACCTCGGCGATCGAGTAGGCCCGCTCGGCCTGGGCCACGGTGCCCGTGCTCGCGGCCCAGGTCGCGGCGGCGGCCTCACGCTGCGCCAGGGCCATGCGCGCGTCGAGCGCCGCGCCCTTTGCCGCCTGGGCACGACGCAGGTGCGCCTCGTCCACGCTGGCACGCGCCGCGTCGTGGCCAGCCCGGAGGCGGCCACCGGTAAAGAGCGGCACCTGCAGGCCCACCGCCACATTCCAGTTGGTGTAGAACTCGTTCCATCCCGGCAGGCCGGTCGAAGGATAGGCCACCCGGCCGTACTGGGAGGTGACGGCGAGGGCAGGGAGCCGCTCGCCGCGCGCCACCTGGCGGAGCGCCTCCTGGCCGCGCACCGCCTCATCCGCCTGGCGCACGGTGGAGCGCAGGTCCGCCGCGGTGTCCGGGGCCCGGGCCACCAGGGCCGCAAGCGTTGGCACGCCGGCAAGTGTGGTGTCTTCGAGGTCGGTCACCAGCGTGAGCGGTGCGCCGTCCGGCAGGTCAAGCAGTTGTCGCAGCCGCTGGGTGGTGATCGCTTCCTGTGCCCCGGCTTGAATGACCTGCGGCCGGAGGTTGTCCCGCGCCACGCTGGCCCGCAGCAGGTCGAACTCGGGGGCGGTGCCGACCTCGCGTCGCAGCGCAGTCTGGGCCAGTGTTGTGTCCGCCTGATCGAGCGCCGCCCGCGCGATGGCGGCCAGGCGGCTGGCCAGCGCCGCGTCCGCGTAGGCCTCAACCACATCCAGGATCGACTGCGCGTCGGCGGCGTTGACGGCGATCTCGGCACTGCGTTGGGCGGCGTCGGCCGCGCGGGTGCCAGCCACGATCCGGCCGCCGGCAAAGACCGTCTGGCTGGCGGAGATGCCCCAGCGCCAGGTGTTGGCGCGCCCGAACGGCAGGCTGCCCAGGTCACTGAACGGATTGGCCCGGGAGAGGCAGCGCAACGATTCTTCGAGGGAGCCGAGCCGGCTCTCGATCGGCTGCCCCGGAGCCGGCGTGAAGGCGTCGCAGCGATCGGGGGCCGGCTCGCCGTTGCCGGTGCCGTCGCCGGCGAGCGCAGAGAATTGGGACTTGATCAGCCGGTCGTAGCTGGCCGAGCCGGTGAGCTGCGGGAAGAGGTCGCTGCGGGCGCGGCGGACGTCCGCCTCGGCGCGCCGGACACCGGCCCTCGCGATACCGGTGGCTTCGCTCGCGGGGCGGGCCAGGGCGATCGCCTCTTCCAGCGTCAGCGGTCGGGCGGCGCGCTCCTGTGCGCCGACAGTCGGTGCGGCGGACAGGATGACCGTGATGGCGGCCAGGATGCGGATGCGGGTCACAACGCCTCGCTGGCGCGGATGGCGCGAAGAAAGAGGTCCAGGTACTGCGCGATCGAGGTTTCGGCGTCGCGATGAAAGAGCTCGGGCATGATGTCGCGGCCCATCGCATCCGCGAAGAGCACGCCGGTCAGCATCGCCGCCGCCGTTGGCAGTTCAACATCCTGGCGGACCAACCCGCGGGCCTGCAGGGAGCCCAGGTAGCGGGCCAGCGACTCCGTGGATCGGCGCGCGCTGTTGTCCGCGGGCGGGAGGATGCCGGGATGCTCCTCGCACTCGCCGAAACAGGTGCGAATCAGGGAGCGCTTGTCCACGAGGTCGCGGTAGTGGGCGAGTGCCCAGGGAAGCAGCTCCGCGCGGGCGTCGCCCGCTTCGCTCGGCAGCTCCGGCGCGGCCGGGAAGAGGCCCGCGGCGTGGATGGCCTCGTGGAGGAGGGCGGCCTTGGAGCCGAACTGGCGGAAGAGGGTGATCTCGTTCACACCCGCTTCCTGCGCAATCCGGCGCGTGGTAGCGCCACGGAAGCCGACTTCGGCGTAGACGCGGGCGGCAGCGTTGAGGATCTTCTCGCGATGTTCCATGCTGCAACTATAAGCAAGTGCATACTTACGTGCAAGTGGGTGCTTGCTGTCGAGTGATTTGGCGGTGCCATCGGTTATCTTTGGCGAATCCCATGCATCTCATTCGCCTCCTGGTCGCAGCCGCCCTGCTCGCCGGACTCCTCTGGGCCGGTGCGCGGCCCATCGGCCCGCTGCCGCCGCTGCGTCCGCTGCTGGACCCGTGGGCCGGTGTCTGGCAGGTGGCCGCTCGGTCCGCGCCGCCTGCGGAGCTCGACGTCACGATCCCGACGCTTGACGGCCCCGTCGAAGTCCGGGTGGACGACCGCGGCGTGCCGCACGTCTTCGCCACCACCGAAGCCGATGCCTGGCGGGTGCAGGGGTGGCTGGTGGCCCGGGACCGGCTCTTCCAGCTCAACCTGCAGACCCGTGCCACCGCCGGCCGGCTCACCGAATGGGTCGGTGCGCAGGCCCTAGAAGCGGATCGTGAGAGCCGGCGGCTCGGCCTGGCCCGCGCCGCGGAACGGCAGTGGGCAGCGCTGGCCCAGGATACTCCGAGCCGCCTGGCGATGGAGGCCTACGCCGAGGGGGTGAACGCCTGGATTGCCGGCCTCCACCCGTCCGACCGCCCGTTCGAGTTCCGCCTGCTCGGCGTTGAGCCCGACCGATGGGAACCGCAGCACACCCTGTATCTCTTCCAGCGGATGGGGACCGTGCTGGCCCTGAACGACCCGACGCAGTGGCGCACGCAATTGGCCGCCCGGGTGGGCCGGGAAGCCGCGGAGGCGCTGGTCCCGATCCACAGCCCGGTCCAGGAGCCAATCCAGCCCAACGGGCAGTTCGCGCCGCGGATCGATCCCCTGCGACTGCCGCCTCCTGGCGCACCCGACAGTGCGGCCCACCTGCTCGTCACGACGATGGGCCCGGGCAGGGAACACTCGGCAGGGGACGCCGTCGGCAGCAACAACTGGGCGGTGTCCCCTGGGCGAACGGCGGCGGGGAAGGCGCTTCTCTCGGGTGACCCGCACCTCAGCATGACGCTGCCCTCGACCTGGTATGAGGTGCACCTGGTCGTGCCGGACCTGCTCGACGTGGCCGGCGCAACACTGCCGGGGGCACCCGGCGTCATCATCGGCCACAATCGGACCCTGGCGTGGTCGGTGACCAATACCGGCAGCGACGTCATCGACTTCTACCGTGAAACGGTGGACGATGTCTCCGCTCCCTCCCGCTATCGCCTCGACGGCGAATGGCGGGAACTGTCACTGGAGCCGACGGAGTATCGGGACCAGCGCGGCCGCCTGCTCCAGGTGGACACCCTGCGCTTCAATTACCGCGGGCCGGTGACGCTGGTGGACGGGAGCTGGCTGTCGCGGCGCTGGACGCTGCATGAGATCGTGGCCGATCCGCACGTCTGGATTCACCTGAACCGTGCCGCGACGGTGGACGAAGGGCTTGCGGTGACCGCCCCGTACGTGGGGCCCGCTCAGAATTTTGTTCTGGCCGACCAGGCCGGCACCATCGCGATCCGCTCCACGGGGTACTACCCGATCCGCCCGGGCGATGGCCGGGGGGACGGCATCCGCGATGGCGCCGCGAGCGCCAGCGACTGGCTCGGCTGGCAGCCGGTGTCGCGCTATCCGTTCAGCCGCAACCCGCCGCAGGGCTTCCTGGCATCCGCCAACCAGGAGCCGGTGGACCCGCGCGCCAGTGTGGCCTACCTCGGCGCCGACTGGCCGCCACCGTACCGGGCCATGCGCATCAATCAGCTGCTCCGGGCAGACTCAGCAGTCACCCCCGAGGCGATGCGGTTTTTCCAGACCGATCCCGGCTCCGCGGCGGCGGACATCTTCGTGCCGCAGTTCCTCCGGGCGGGCGCCGATGCGCTGCGGCGCGACTCTGCGCGGGTGGAGCTGTCGCGGGCGCTCCGGCTGCTGGGAGAATGGGACCGCCGCTATACCCTGGAGAACCGGCGCGCGGCGCTGTTCGAGGCGGCCCTCACCATGCTTGGCCGCTTGACGTGGGACGAATTGATCCCGGCCGGGGATTCGATCCCGCGGTTCCAGCCGAACCACGATCTGCTGGTGGCGCTCCTGGAGGACCCCCTGAACCCCTGGTGGGATGATCGCCGGACCGCGGCGGTGGAAACGCGGGACGAGATCCTGGCGCTGGCGCTGGAAAGTGGCCTAGCCCTGGCCATTGAGCGACATGGTGACCCGGACGGGCCGGGGTGGCGCTGGGCGGAGATTCGCCAGGCGAATATCCATCATCTTCTTCGGCTGGCTCCGCTTTCACGCTTGGCCGTGCCGATGGCAAGCGGTACGGGCACGCTGAGCCCCTCGGGCGGCAGCGGGGTTCATGGCGCGAGCTGGCGGATGGTGGTGGAACTGGGTGAGGAGGTGCGCGCCTGGGTCACCTACCCCGGCGGGCAGTCCGGCAACCCGTTGAGCCGCTGGTACGACGACCGGCTGCCGGGGTGGACCGCTGGAGATCTGGCGGAGGTGCTCCTCCCGCGCCGCGTGGAGGAGAT
Organism: Gemmatimonadales bacterium; assembly: GCA_046260395.1. GTDB lineage: Bacteria > Gemmatimonadota > Gemmatimonadetes > Gemmatimonadales > GWC2-71-9 > JAWXBA01. Next base: position 324 of record JBHEPH010000004.1, on the reverse strand, counting down.
GCCGGCCGAGCGCGTGACGAGTGTCATGCGGGTGACGGCTGGAGGTGCGCGGTGATCTGGATCCTCGGGGCGCTGGCCGCCGCGGCCGCACTGCAATTCGTGGGGTGGTGGCTGCTCGCGGTGGTGGCATTTGTGTGGGGCGTGGCCCTGCGCAGCGGCCAGTGGCCCGCCACGCGCATCGCGGCCGTCGTCATGCTCCTCGCTGTGCTCCGGCTGGGGTGGGTGGGCCTGCGAGGGGGCCCGGTGGGGGAGGCTGGCGAGCTCGTCGCCGCGACCGTCGCGGTGCCGGGCGTGGTAATCTGGCTGGCGGCGATCCTCCTGCCC
>JBHEPH010000039.1:17754-28124 GCA_046260395.1 Gemmatimonadales bacterium | reverse complement strand
GTCGATGAACACCACGCGGAGGGTCATGGTGCCTCCCCACCGCTGATGGCGCGGAGGACCGCGGCCGCCTTGTCGCGGGTCTCACGGGCCTCCGAGGCCGGGTCGGAATCGAGCACGATGCCGGCCCCGGCGCGCACCGTGGCGACACCCTCCCGGACCAGCGCGGAGCGGATCACGATGGCGGTGTCGAGGTCCCCGGCATCGGTCAGGTAGCCGACGGCGCCGCCGTAGGGGCCGCGTGCGGTGGCTTCCACCTCGCGAAGGATCTGGGCCGCCCGCACCTTGGGCGCCCCCACCAGCGTCCCCATGTTCATCGAGGCCGCGTAGGCGTGGAGGGCATCGAGGTCTGACTGGAGTTCCCCGGTTACCTCAGAAACCAGGTGCATCACGTGGGAATACCGTTCTACGGCCAACAGTCTTGAGAGCCGGCGCGTGCCCGGGCGCGACACCCGCGCCACGTCGTTGCGCGCCAGGTCCACCAGCATGAGGTGCTCGGCGACTTCCTTGGTGTCGGTGCGAAGGGCGGCTTCCAGGCGTGGCGGCCGCGCCGTACCGTGCCCGCGATCGGCCGGATCAGCACCTGCTTGGGTGTCCCGCTCACCTTGACGCTGGTTTCGGGGGACGCGCCAAAGAGCGTGTACTCCGGGGCGCAGACGTAGAACATGTAGGGGCTGGGGTTTGCCGCGCGGAGCCGGGCGTAGGCGTCGAGCGGGGCGGGGCAGTGCACCGTGAAGCTGCGGGACGGGACGATCTGGAAGACATCACCGGAGTGGATGTACGGCTTGAGTTGCCCGACCAGTGCGGCGTATTCCGCATCGTCCATGTCCACGGTGACCTTGCCAACCTCCGGGTGCCCCTCCCCCGCCGTCCCGGCGGCAGCGGGTGGTCCGCCCGACTGGATCAACTCCACCAGGGAGGCGATGCCAGCCATCGCATCATGGTACCGCGCGTCCGCGTCAGTGCCGCCCGCCACAACGGCCAGGACCGTCGTGGCATTGCGGACATGGTCCACCACCAGCACCTGGTCCGGCATCCAGAAGTCGTAGCGCGGGAATGCGACCGGGTCGGACGCTGGCGGCGGCAGCGGCTCGAACAGGTCCACCAGGTCGTACCCGAAGATCCCGGCCAGCAGGTGGTTCACGTCCGCCGGCCGAGCGGTGACGCTCACCCTGCTGTGCAGGGCGCGCAGCACGTCGAGCGGCGAGGGGGCGCGGCCGCGAGCCGCCTCATCCAGCAGCGCCTCGTCATGGGCTGGGAAAGTGGCGCTCAAGCGGTCGCCGTGGTGGCGAATCGTGGCCATGGGCGTCAAAGTATCCGCCAGCCACGGCAGGAGCGCCCGGCCGTTCGGGCTCAGCGCGTCCACCACCACCTCGCGCCCGAGGCACCGTGCGCGCAGCGCACTGCGAACGACGAGCAGGCTCCGCTCGCCCACGCCGGTCGTGGCATCGGCCGACTCGAGCAGGAGTGTGTGTGGTGTCGTCCCGTCCTGCGTCAGCCGCGCGTGCAGCCGGAGCGGGTCTGGCGCTCCGGTCACCCGGCGGGCCAGCGGCAGCAGGGCGCCCGGCGCCAGCGTGCCCGCACTCACGTCAGGGTCTTCCCGGCCGCGGTCACGAACGGCGCGATCTCGCGCATCAGCGTGGCGAACTGCTCCGGAAAGAGCGACTGCTTGCCGTCGGACCATGCTTCCGCCGGATTGCAATGCACCTCCACGAGGAGCCCGTCGGCGCCGCAGGCGGCGGCCGCCTTGGCCATCGGCGCCACCAGGTCCCGGATGCCGGTGCCGTGCGACGGGTCCACCAGGATCGGCAGGTGACTGCGCGACTTGATGACCGGGATGGCGTTCAGGTCCAGCGTGTTGCGGGTGGCGGTCTCAAAGGTCTGGATTCCCCGCTCACAGAGGATGACATTCGGGTTGCCCTCCGCCAGGATGTACTCGGCGGCCATCAGCAGGTCATCCACGCGGGCCGCCATGCCGCGCTTGAGTACCACCGGCTTGCGGCTCTGCCCCAGCGCCTTGAGGAGCCGGAAGTTCTGCATGTTGCGCGCGCCAACCTGGAATGCCGCGGCGTACTCCTCCACGATCTCGACATCCGCCACCTCCACCACTTCCGTGACCGACGGCAGGCCGAATTCCTCCGCTGTCTCGCGCAGGATGGCCAGCCCCTCGCGGCCCAGCCCCTGGAAGGAGTACGGGCTGGTGCGGGGCTTGTAGGCGCCGCCCCGCAGGCCGCGCGCACCGCCAGCCTTCACCGCGCGGGCGGTGTCCCGCATCTGTGCCCGGCTTTCCACCGCGCACGGGCCGGCGATGACGGTGAAGTGTGGGCCGCCCACCGGCACCCCGGCCAGGTCCACCACGGTGTCGTGTGGGTGCATCTCGCGGCTTACCAGCTTGTAGGGCGCCAGGATGGCCTGCACCCGCTCCACCAGGGGATGCCCGTCCAGGTGCAGCGATTCCAGCACCCGCTCATCGCCCAGGGCGCCGAGCACGGTGCGCTCGGTGCCAGGCATGTAGAGCGGCTTGAGCCCCAGCGCGGCAATCTTGGCGAGCAGTTCCTCGGCCTGTTCCTTGGTGGCTTCCGGCTTCAGTACAATGATCATCGGGTCGTCCATCCCACTGGGGTCAAGGTGAAGGTGCTGCCACACAAATAAGAGGCCCACCGGACTGCTCGCGGTGGGCCTCGGGGAGTGCGTACGCCTTGTCAGGGGCTGCTATGCACACTTCGGCCTGCCGCGAGTTGCCTCACGCCAGTGCCACCACCAGAGGGTAGGAGTGTGTCGAGCCATGGCGGAATGATGGGCCCGGGGCCCCGGGGATGTCAAGCCGCCCTCCATCAGCCCCGCAGGACCTCCCGCAGCACCGACACCAGGCGCGCGCCGTCCTCGGGCGTGTTGTACAGGTGTGGGGTGACCCGGAGCGCGTGGCCCCGAACCGACACATAGATCCTCTCCGCCGCCAGTCGCTCCACCAGGCCGGCCGGGAATGGCGTGGCCGAGCGCAGGCCGAGGTAGTGGCCCGCGCGCCGTGCGCGGGGAACGGTTCGGAGTCCGAGTGGTTCGGCATCCCGGGCAATCTGCTCGGCCAGCGCACTCACGGTGTCATGGATGGGACCCACGCCCCAGCCGGTCAGCTCCCTGAGCGCTGCGATGGCCATCGGCACCAGGATGAAATTGGAGGTCTCCCCCACGTCGTAACGTCGGGCGCCCGCCTGCAGAGTGTCGCGGTAGCGGGTCAGTCCGGCGAAGTCTTCGGACCCATCCCGACCAATCCAGTTGTGCTCGAGTGGCCTGCCGTGCTGACGGTGGGGTGCGGCGTAGAGATAGCCGAGGCTGTAGGGGCCGAGCAGCCATTTGTAGCCGGCGGCGACGAGGAAGTCGGGCTGGATGGTTGTGACGTCCAGCGGCATCGCGCCAAGCGACTGCGTGGCATCCACCACCAGGGCGCCGCCCACCTCTCGCAGCCTCGCGCCGATGGCGGCAAGGTCCAACAAACCGCCGTCGGTCCAGTGGCACTGGGGCAGCGACGCGACCGCCGTGCGGTCGGTGATGTGGGCCAGGACGGCACTGGTCCAGTCGTCATCGGAGGGGCGAGGGACGGTCACGACCGTTGCATCCGCAGTCCGTGCCGCCTCCTGCCAGGCGTACACCATTGAAGGGAATGCCTCGGCGAGCACCAGGACTTCCTGCCCACGTTGCAGGGGGAGGTTGGCGGCCGCCACGGCAATCCCGTAACTCGCCGAGGGAACCAGGGCGATGTCCGCCGGCGTGGCCCCCATGATCGAAGCGGCAAGTCCCCTCAACTCGGCGGTGCCTGAGAAGAAGTCGGGCGGGGTGATCGTCCAGGGATGCTGTTTGCCACGCAGGCCGATCTCCCCAGCCGCAAGCGTTGCGCGGCTCAGGGGCGACATGTAGGCACAGTTCAGGTAGGTGATCCCCTCTGGGATGTCGAATTGTTTCCGTTGGGAGAGGAGGGCTGTCACGGGTTCCTCGCGCCACTCAAGGCGTTGGGGGAAAACAGCATGCATTGTCTGTTCACAACCCGGTGTGCGCGGGCTTGTCTGGCGATCCGTCTCCATGGGCATGTGCAGGGTGGCAGGTGACCGGCCTGCCGACCCGTGTTCACCCGAAAACGATGGAGGCTTGCTTGCAAATCCTCATTGCGACTGCCCTGGTTATAGCCGTGCCGAGTGTTGCCGCCGCCCAGGTGACCATCAATCCGAAGGTTGGCGTCAGCCTCTCAGACATGAAAGATGCCACCGACGGGGTGGACACCAAAGGCCGGCTTGGTTACCAGGTCGGCGCGGACCTGCGGCTCGGGAGTGCATTCTTCATTCAGCCCGGCGTGCACTACCAGCAGACCGGTCTCGAGATTGGCGGCACAACGATGGACGTCCGCAGCGTGCATGTGCCAGTGTTGTTCGGTATTCGGCTCGGCGCTGGGGTGGCGGGTGTACGGATCGTGGGCGGACCCGCCGCCACGTTTGTCCGCTCGGTGAACGATGATCCAAGTGGGGTGATGCAGGACCTCCTCCGCGAGCGCCGGATCGGTGGCATGCTCGGCGCTGGGGTGGATGTGCTGGGATTCTCCGTGGACCTGACGGGTGAGATGGGCCTCGACAACTTCTACCGCTCCGGCAGTGACCAGAAGCTGCGGACGTTCCGTCTCTCGGCGGGGCTGCGTTTCTAGCTGACCTCGCGGTCCCAATGCACGCAGGCCGGCTACCGCAATTACGCGGTGGCCGGCCTGATGTGTATGGGGGGTAGTGGAGCGTACCGGGATCGAACCGGTGACCTCCTGGTTGCAAACCAGGCGCTCTCCCAGCTGAGCTAACGCCCCCTGCTGGCGGGGAATCTAATGCAGGACGGACAGGACGGTCAGGTACCTGCTCACTGCTTACTGCTCACTCCTCGCTGTTCCCTGCTCCCTGTTCCCTGTTCCCTGTTCTCCGTCCCCCTCTCCGACTGTATTACTTGACAAATACACCTTGATTCGATAGTGTATTATGACACTAATGCACTAGCCTGTGATGGGGGTGTCTTGCTCGTCGTCATCGATCCGCACAACGGGGTGCCGGTGTACCGGCAGATCATTGACCAGGTCCGCTTCCAGGTGGCCAGTGGCACCCTGCGGCCCGGCGATGAGCTGCCCAGCACCCGGACGCTTTCCGCGGAACTCGGTGTGAACCCGATGACCGTGAGCAAGGCCTACAGCCTCCTCGATGACGATCAGGTCATTACCCGGCGGCCGGGGCTGCCGCTGGTGGTCAGCGACCAGTCGCCGCGGGCTGAAGAGAAGGCCAAGGCGGCCTCGCTGGAGCAGGTGCTGGCCCCCGCCGTCCTGGCCGCCAGGCAGCTCGGGTTGGCCGACAAGGAAGCTCTGGAGATCTACCGGCGTGCGCTCGCCGATGCCCGTCCCCGCAAGGAGCCGAACCGATGATCCATCCCTTCGCATGCCGGGGGGTGAGCCGGCGCTTCAAGAAGACCATGGCGCTCGATCAGGTCAGCCTGACCGTCCCGGCACAGCAGATCGTCGGACTTGCCGGCCGCAACGGCAGCGGCAAGACCACACTGCTCCGGCACATGACCGGCTACTGCCTGCCCGATGCGGGGGAGTGCCACACCTTCGGTGTGCCGACGGCCAGCCTGGGCCGCGCGGAGCTGTCGCGGATCGGCATGGTTGACCAGGCTGACATGCTGATCCCGTGGATGTCCGGCCATCAACTCCTGCGCTACGTCGCCTCGTTCTACGAGCGCTGGGACCGCGACCTGGAGGTGGCGCTCGCGCGCGAGCTGGAACTGGACACCTCGGCCAAGGTCGGCGCGCTCTCGCCGGGCAACCGCCAGAAGCTGGCACTGATCGTGGCGACCGGTCATCACCCCGAGCTGCTGCTGCTCGACGAACCGCTGAGCGCACTCGATCCGATCGCCCGGCAGGCGGTCCTCGGGATGCTCCTGGACCGGTTCAGTTCTGAGGCGATGACCATCGTGATCTCCTCCCACATGCTCCGCGACATCGAGCCGGTCATCAACCGGCTGGTCTGCCTGGAGCAGGGCAGGGTTCTGGCCGACGAGGAACTGGACGTCCTGCGCGAGCGGCACGCCGAGTGGATCGTGACCGCGCCGGCGGGGGGGCTCCCTGCTTCGTTCGATGAGCCGTGGATTCTGACGGCGTCAGGAGATCCAAGGAGGGCACGGTTGCAGGTGCGGGATCCCGACCAGCACCAAGCGGAGTTTGCGTTGCGCTATTCCGCCACGATCGAGAGCCGTCCGCTGAACCTCGAGGCGCTCTTTCCGGTGCTGATTGGTAGAGGTGCTCGGCCGGGCCAGCGACAGGCACCGGGGGCGGGGGCCGCCCGGTGAGCTCGCCGATGGCGCTGTTCCGGCTCGTCTGGCGACCAGCCTCGCTCATGCTGATATGGTTTGTGCTCATGGCCTCGGCCTGGCCGCTGCTTCGTCTCGAGGAGTTGACCGGAAATCCGTTCGTCCATCTGCTGGAGACCCGGGACCTCCCCCTGGCCGAGTCAGCGCGCTGGCAGCTTCTGGTGCTGGTACCGGCCGCTGTCGGTCTGGTGCTGCTGTGGGTGCGGATGGAGGTCATGGGCAGCGGTCTTGGTTGGTTGTTGCCCGGGATCAAGCGCCAATGGCTCACCGGTGAGCTGCTGGTGGCCGTGCCCGTGGCGCTGGGGGCCGCCGTTCTTACGGGGATCGACCGAGGGGTGATGTTGCCACTCGCCGCGGCCGGGGCGGCGCTGGTCGCCTGGAATCTTCCCGGGGTAATCCTGCATCCGTGTACTCCGGGAACTTGGCGCTACGTCGCGATTGCGATGCTGGTGGCCGGGGCAGTCCTTCCCGCTCAATTGGGGCTAGCCGCCGGGGCTGCACCTGGCCTGGTAGCGGGCATGATGCTCACAGCGGGGGGCCTGCTGTTTGCGCTGCGCCATGGCGACCGGGCGGCACGCGAGGGTGCCATCTGGGGGTCGCACGCCATCTGGGAGTCAGGCTTTGGAGCCCGGTTTGGCGCCAAAGGGGAGTGGGGACTGTCCCTGGCGACCGATCGGCCCGCGCCGTGGCTATGGGCGATCTTTTACGAGGGTGCCTTCGGAAGCCTTCGACGCATCGCTTGGATGCGACTGGCACGCGCCGGCTTTCTTGTCGTGATGACTTATGCGTTCCTGGATCGCTACATGCTGATCATGTGGCTCGGAATGGTTGCTGGCGACATCAACCTGGGCCCGCTCCGGACTGGTCTCCTGTACCCGCTCTCGCGGGATCAACGGGCGCGGCTCCTTGCCCGGGCCGCCCTGCTCGATGCGGGAATAACCTGCGTGCTGCTGGTGGGTGGCACCCTCCTGCTGGAGGCCCTGCCGCTGCCTTTCGAGCCCGGCCGGTTCAGCGACCGTGATGCCCCTGGTCTCGGTTTGATCACCGCAGTGGCCGTGGCACTGCTGCCGATCGCCATGTTTGGTGCTGTTCGATCAACCGCCCGCATCTCCTCGCTCCGCGGGGTGGGGACGAAGTGGGTCGTGGATTCGTGGCTCCTCATCCTCGCTTTCGTGCTGTTGGCCAGCATGGTGGTGCGCCCCGTGCACTCTGCCTGGAGCACGGGTTCGCACGCACTCATTCTCGGCGGGCTTGGCCTGACCGCTGCCCTGCTCTATGCAGGCTTCTGGTACGGCACCCTTCGCCATTATCGGCGGGAGGATCTTGCAGGTGCCGCAGGATAGCGGAGCGATCTGAGGCGCGCCCTGATGTTCCTCATGCCTCCAATCCCAGCCGCGCCAGCAAGCCCCGGTACCGCGGGTCTGCCCGAAACTCCCGCAGGAACGGGTTCGTGCGGATGTCAATCATCGAGGTCAGGTCCCACTCCGCCTCGGCGGCCAGCGCGAACGCTTCGTCCAACTCGCCGATCACCGCATGGACCATCACCAGATTGGTCGTCAGCCGACGCTCCGGTGGGAGGCGATTCAGGTCGGCGATCACTCGGCGCGCCTCTTCCTCCCGGTTCACCCCGCGATAGGCCAGGACCAGCATCGCGTGGACGCCAGGAAGGGCCGGTCCCGCAGCCCTGGCCTGCTCCAGCCTGTCAACTGCTTCGGCGTGCCGTTCTGCCACCAGGTCGCCGAGCCCGAGTCCGTAGAGCGCCCACGGGTACCGAGGATTCTCCCGCACGGTTTGGAGCAGTTCGGCGCGCAGGTCCACCTCGTAGCCAGGCATATACCCCAGCACTGCGCGGACGGTCAGGCCACGGGTGCCCAGCGGATCCACGAGCCGGGCGACGTCGCTGGCGGCGATCGCCTCGTCGAATCGTCCCAGTGCGGACAGGACGAGCGCATGATAGTGGTGGGTCCACCCATCGTATGGGCTGATGGCCTTCGCGCGCAGCAGCGCCTCGTCGGCGGCGGGAAACGCCCCACGCTGGGCCAGGATGAAGCCATGGGCTTTCAATGCGTCCGGGTCGGCGGAGTCGATCGCCACGGCGCGTTCTGCCGCCGCCTGGGCCAGCGGGTAGACTTCCGACTTCGGGCGCACTCCAAAGACCCCAAGGACGGTGTAGGCCTCTGCCAGCCCGGCCGCCGCAGCGGCGTACCCGGGGTCGAGCTCCAGCGCCCGGGTGAACTGGTCCACTGCGCGGGCAGGCGCCGAGTCAACGGCACTGAGGCGCGCGTTCAGAGCATACCGCCCTCGGAGGACCAGTTCGTGCGCTTCCGGGTTGGTGGTGCGCCGGGCCACGAGCCGCTCTGAAAAGCCGGCGGCGAGGGTCCCGACCAGGCGGGTGACCACCTGCCGGGCGATGCCCTCCTGGATCGCGAAGTGTTCGCCCGCCGGGCGATTATACTGCTCGCTCCAGAGCGTCTCGCGCGAAGCGACGTCCTCGAGGCGGACGGTCACGCGGAGCTGGTCCGCCGAGCGGCGCATGGTGCCCGAGAGGATGGCGGACACTCCGAGCAGCCGACCAATCGAGTCGACGGGCAGGGCCTGACCCTTCAGGGCGAACGACGAGGTCCGTGCAGCCACACGGAGGCCGGGCACGCGCCCCAGCACGTCAATGAGTTCCTCACTCAACCCGTCCACGAGCGGGGCGTCGTCGGGGTTGCCCGAGAGGTTCTCGAACGGCAAGACGCCGAGTGTCACGAGTCCCGCGTCCGTGGTAGTCTCCGGGGTGGGCGTCCCCCGGCGCCCGGGCCACACGGTCGCGACAATCAAGGCCACCACGAGGGCCGCCCCGATCCACCCTGCCCGGCGGAGGCCCGCACCGCGGACGGGCGGGTGCGCGCCCGAGCCCACATCGCGCTCCAGCACCTCGAGCGTGGCCTTGGCACTCGCCGGGCGCTCCGAGGGCTCCTTGGCCAGGAGCCGGGCCACCAACGTCGCCAGCCACTCGGGGGCGTCGGGGCGGCGGGTCTGAATCGGGTCAGGCACCTGGGCCACATGCGCGGCCATGATCGCTTGGGCGGTTTTACCGTCGAAGGGCGAGGAGCCGGTGAGCAGTTCGTACGCCACGAGTCCGAGCGCGTACAGGTCGGCGCGATGGTCCACGGCGGGGTCGGCCGCCGCCTGCTCAGGCGCCATGTACATCGGTGTCCCGACCACCATCCCCGCCGTCGTGCGGGCGATGCTCGCCTCGCCGCTGCCCGCGTCCAGCGCGCGCGCCACGCCGAAATCCAGGATCACGGCCTGGCCCCCGGAGAGCATGATGTTTTCGGGCTTGATGTCGCGGTGGACGATGCCGCGGCCGTGAGCGTAGACCAGGGCGGAGAGCAGGTCGCGCAGGATGGCGACCACATCCGTCAGGGGCAGGGCGCCTTCGCGGTCCACCCTCTCGCGGAGCGACTCGCCCTCCACGTACGGCATGGTGTAGTAGAGGAGGTCACCCGCTTCACCGGCGGCGAGCAGTGGCACGATGAGCGGGTGCTGCAATTTCGAGGAGACCAGAATCTCTCGGCGGAAGCGGGCCGCGCTGACCTCACCGGTGGCCAGGGGGGTCAGGACCTTGATGACGACGGGGCGTTCGAGGGAGGTGTCCGTAGCAAGGAAGACGCGCGACATTCCACCGCCGCCGAGCTCACGCTCGATGCGGTAACTGCCGGAGAGGTGGGATTGGAGCTGGTCGAGCATCGCTGTCCCCGCCATCGGGCCCCCGGAACGGGGGCGGCCTCCTTGAAGTATAGGGCGCTTTTCGGCCCGGGGCAGCTTCGCCCTCCTACGGCGCCAGCAGTCCTGAGTTCACCAGGATCCGGTGAAGCTCGGCGGCCTCCGCTTCACTCAGCGGCAGTAGCGGCGCGCGCGGTGGCCCGCCATACCAGCCGAGCATCGCCTGCGCCGTCTTGAGCCCCGCCACGCCGAACCGGCGGGTGACCGCGCTGTTGACCTCG
>JBHEPH010000039.1:0-17744 GCA_046260395.1 Gemmatimonadales bacterium | reverse complement strand
CCACTGCAGCTCGCGGGCGCCGGTCAGGTCCCCGGCCCGGAAGTGGTCCACGAGTGCCGCAAGCTCCCGCGCGGCGATGTTGGCGAGTGCTGCCACCGTGCCGACCGCTCCCACCGCCAAGGCGGGCAGGAGGAAGCCGGCGGACCCCGCGAGGATCTGGAATCCGGGCTGGGTGGCCCCGACCATCCAGCTGATCTTGGTGATATCCCCGCCCGAATCCTTGAGGCCGATGATGTTCGGGTGTTCGGAGAGCGTGGCGACCGATTCCTGCGGCAGGTCCACCCCCGTATTGGCGGGAACACTGTACAGCAGCACCGGGACGGGCGAGGCATCGGCCACCGCCCGGTAATGGGCTTCCAGTGCGGCGCCGTTCATCCGGGCCTTGAAGTACCCTGGCGTTACCACCATCACCGCATCCACCCCCAGCGCCGCGACCTGCTTGGTGAGGGCAATCGTGGCGCGGGTACTCTCCATTCCCGACCCACCGATCAGGACCCGATCGGCGGGCGAGCCCGGTGACGGCCAGCCGCTCCTCCACCGAGAGCGAGACGAACTCCCCGTTCGACCCGCCGAGCACGTAGCCGGAGAGCGGGAGCGTGTTCATCCGTTCGAGCATCGTGCGCAGTTCGCCCAACGCGACATCGCCGTCCGTGGTGAACGGGGTCGTGACCGGGGGGAAGACGCCAGCGAGGGAGAGGGGCATGGAAGAAGTGAGGAGTAAGAAGTGAGAAGTAAGAAGTGGGCAGGGAACGGGGAACAGGGAACAGGTCAGAATATGGAGGACGGCTCAAGTGCGGTACCGCCCTCGACCGAACAATAACCGAATGACGCGCGGTTCGGGGGGGCTGTATACTCAGTCCCGGTGCCCAGAAGGCCTCCTTCGGGGTTCCAGCGCACCAGATCACACGTTCACAGCTCACAGCTCACAGCTCACTTCTCACTGCTCACCATTCATTGATGCCTATCCCGTCAGACACCGCCTATCGCTCCCGCTTCGCCCTGCCGCTGGGCCAGGACGGCCAGCCGCTCATTTACCTGACCGGCAACTCGCTCGGCCTGATGCCGCTCAGCGCTCCGGCGCGGGTGCAACAGGTGATGGACCAGTGGGCGCGACTCGCCGTCGAGGGCCATTTCTCGGGTGACGACCCGTGGTACACCTTTCACGACCAGTTCCGGGAGCCGATGGCACGGGTGGTCGGTGCCAGGCCCGGCGAGGTGGTGGTGATGAACACACTCACCGTCAACCTGCACCTGATGCTGGCCACCTTCTGGCAACCGGCCGGCCGCCGGACCCGGATCGTGATCGAGGCCGATGCCTTTCCCTCGGACACCTACGCGGTGGAATCGCACGTGCAGGCGCGCGGGCTCGACCCGGCCACCACTGTGGTGCAGCTCCGCCCGCGTGCCGGCGAGCACACCCTGCGTACCGAGGATATCGAGGCATTCCTGGCCGATGAAGGGGAGACCGTGGCCCTGGTCATGCTGCCAGGTGTGCAGTATTACACGGGGCAGCTCCTGGAGATCGAACGCATCACGAGGGCGGCGCACCAGGCCGGTGCGCGTGCCGGATTTGACCTGGCGCACGCGGCCGGCAATGTGCCCCTGGCGCTGCACGATTGGAACGTGGACTTCGCGGTCTGGTGCACCTACAAGTACCTGAATGCCGGCCCGGGCGCGATCGCGGCGGCGTTCGTGCACGAACGTCACGGCCAGGACCCAACCCTGCCGCGCCTGGCGGGATGGTGGGGGAACGACCCGGCCACCCGCTTCCGGATGCACCTCAACCCGCACTTCATTCCGCGACCGGGTGCGGAGGGCTGGGCCGCGAGCAACCCGCCGATCCTGGCGATGGCGCCGTTGCTCGCCTCCCTGGCGATCTTCGACGAGGCGACGATGCCCGCCTTGCGGCGTCAATCCACGGTGCTGACCGGACACCTTGAGCAGCGCCTGCAGGCAGTCGCCGCCGACCGACTGACGCTGCTGACACCGTCCGATCCGGAGGCCCGCGGCTGCCAGCTGTCGGTGCTGGTGCCGGAACACTCGCGTGCCATTTTCGATCGCCTCCGCGCCGCCGGAGTCGTGGCGGACTATCGCCAACCTGACGTGATCCGCCTGGCGCCGGTGCCACTCTACAACACGCTCGACGAGATGGACCAGGTCGCCGAGCACTTCCACACCGCGCTGGCCCGATCCTGAGCCGCGGGCGAGGCGGGCCTCGCCCCTACGGTATCGTTGCGCGGGCGAGGCAGGCCTCGCCCCTACGGCTTCTCACTTCTCACTTCTCACTCCTCCCTGCTCCCATGCCCCTCACCTACTCGACCTACCTCAACCTCCCCGCGCTCCTCCGCCTCCAGGAGCCGCGCAGTTCGCCGGCCGAGCACGATGAGATGCTCTTCATCGTGATCCACCAGACCTACGAGCTCTGGTTCCGGCAACTCCTGCACGAGGGGGAAAAGGTTCGGGCGGACTTCATCGGCAACGATCTCTTCGGCGCGATCCACACCTTCAAGCGCATGCGCACCATCCTGAAAACCCTGGTGGCCCAGGTGGACGTGCTGGAGACGATGACGCCGCGATCCTTCGCCTCCTTCCGCGATCGGCTCGACACCGCCTCGGGGTTCCAGAGTGCCCAGTACCGCGAGGTCGAGTTCCTCTTCGGGTACAAGCGACCCTCCGTCCTGGCGGCGGTCCCCGAGGAGGGCGGCATGCGGGCGGCGGTGGAGCGGCGTTTCGCCGAGCCGACGGTGGTGGACGGGTTCTACCGGCTGCTCAGCCAGCGCGGCCTGACGGTGCCGGCCGAGCTGCTCAGCCGGGACGTGACCGAACCGGTCGGGCCCAGCGGGGCGCTCCAGGCGGAGCTCCTTCGCGCCTACGACGCCGAGCCGAACCTGGGGATCCTCTTCGAGCTGATGATGGACCTGGACGAGGGGCTGCAGGAGTGGCGGTACCGTCACGTGAAGCTGGTGGAGCGCACCATCGGTGCCAAGCACGGTACCGGCGGTTCCGCCGGGATGGAGTTCCTCAAGCGCTCACTGTTCGTGCAGTTGTTCCCGGATCTCTGGGCGGTGCGGCATGCGATGTGACGGTGGAGCAAGAAGCGAGAAGTGAGAAGCAAGAAGCCGGATCCGGCCGTAGCCACCTTCCTGCTTCCCACTTCTCCCTTCCCGCTTTAATCACGCCGCCAACGGCCGCCCCCGCATCGCCAGCTGGTTGCTGACCTGGTTCACCGCCCGGCGAATCTCCGGGTACCGCTCGGCGGCCGTGCGGAAGAGCGGCGCCAGGCCCGTCCGGCCGGCCAGCCGGTGATCGCTCGCCTCCGCGTACCCCCTGCTGCCGAGTTCATCGTAGTAGGAGAGGCCGGGCCCGCCGCGACGGACGCGCAGCGCCTCGACGCGGTCGGGGTAGAGCCCCGCGAACCAGAGCGAGTAGTTGCCAAGATGCGCGGCCACCTTGAAGGCGCGCTCGCCGTGGGCGCTGGAGAGGTCGGCCACGATGTCCACCAGATAGTGGTGCGTGGCATCATCGTGGGTCGAGGCCTTGTAGGCCCGGCCCCGTTCGGCGAACTCCCGCAGGAGGGCCGCGACGTAATCGGCCACTTCCCGCTCGGTCACCTCCTGCAGCACAAGGGCCCGGCGCACCAGCACGTAGAAAAGCAGGGACGGGGAGGGGCCGGGGAGTTCCGCCCGGAGCAGGTGGGGCCCGAGCGCCGGGTCATCGAGGCCGTCATCCAGTCCCTCGGTGGACAGGCGGCGCTCGGCGTCATGGCGGCTGCCGGTGAGCTCGGCTAGGCCGCGCACCACCAGGTCCAGGTCGTGCGGGGTCAATCGGCTGCGGGCGTCGGCAACGATCATCAGTCGCACTCCTCCTCAGCGGTGGGCGGGTTCCCCTCTCCATAGTTAGGGTGACGCAGCGATTCCATCAAGAGCCCACACCCGGGGCGGGGGGATACCTTGTGCCCGCCGCCGCCCCTTCCCACTATTCAAGTCTCGGCCGGGAGGCGCCTGCGGCCTGCCGCCAGCACTTCTCCCTTCTCGCTTCTCTCTTCTCGCTCAATCATCGGACTGAACGCCATGCTGATTCGCTGCACCCTTCTCGCGCTGCTCACGATGCTTCCGGTGACACTCACCGCCCAGGCCGCCGATCCACATCTGGCGCTGGCGCGCCGGGTCTTGCGCACGACCCCGCTCTTCGACGGGCACAATGACCTGCCCTGGGCGATCCGGCAGAGTCCCACCGCGCGGGGGCACGTGGCCGTCTACGACCTGCGCACCCGGACGGACGGGCACACCGACCTCGAGCGCCTGCGGCAGGGCATGGTCGGCGCGCAGTGGTGGTCGGTGTACCTCCCGGGTGACTGGGCCGATTCCGGCTACGCGCGGGTGCAACTGGAACAGATTGACATTGCACGCCGGGTCATCGAGCGCTATCCCGACCACTTCGAGCTGGCGGTGACCGCCGCCGATGTGCGCCGGATCTTTGCGGCCGGCAAGATCCCGGGGATGCTGGGGATGGAAGGCGGGCACGCGATCGAGAACTCCCTTGGCGCCCTGCGCTCGTTTTTCGACCTCGGGGCGCGCTACATGACCCTGACCCACAACGTGACCCTCGACTGGGCCGACGCGGCGAGCGGGCCACTGCGTCACGGCGGCCTGACGGAGTTCGGCCGCGACGTGGTGCGCGAGATGAACCGGCTTGGCATGGTGGTGGATCTCTCCCATGTGTCCCCCGGCACCATGAGCGATGCCCTGCACACCACCCAGGCGCCGATCATGTTCAGCCACTCCAACGCGTTCGCGCTCGCGAATCATGTGCGCAACGTCCCCGACTCGATCCTGCGGCGGATGCCGGAGAATGGCGGGATCGTGATGGTCACCTTCGTGCCCGGCTTCATCAGCCAGCCGCTGATTGACCACGGCCGGCGGCTCACGGCACTGCGCCAGGACCTCGCCACCCGGCACGGCAGCGATACATCCGCCGCGCGCCGGGCGGTGGAGCAGTGGCAGCAGGACAACCCAGCGCCCCGCGCCACCCTGGGCGAGGTGGCGGATCATATCGAGTATATCCGCCGCATTGCCGGTGTGGATCACGTCGGCATTGGGGGCGACTTCGACGGCATCAGCACGGTGGTCATGGGCCTCGAGGATGTCTCGACCTACCCGGCGCTGTTCGCCGAACTGGCACGGCGCGGCTGGACCGAGGCGGATCTGCGGAAGCTGGCCGGCGAGAACATGCTGCGGGTACTCGAAGGGGTGGAAGCCACGGCGCGGCGCCTGCGCCAGTGACCCTGTCAATCCTGGCGGTGCTGTTGGCCGCCTGGGCCCTGGTCCGAAGGGATGCTGCGCGCCGCGCCACCTTGCTGATCGCCAGTCTGATTCTCGGCCTTGCCGCCGCCAGTCTCGCCGCCGCGGCTGGAAACTCGATGACCGCGTCGCTGGCACAGATGCCGGGCAGCGCTCCCGGCGTCGAGTTCCTCCAGGTGGCCGCCGGGTTGACCCTCCTCGCCATGGTGATGGCGGTCGCCGCGGCACCCCACCTGGTCACCATTGGCTGGGCCGGGCTGGTGGGGTGGGTGGCGTGGCCCCTCGCGCAGGCTGGCGGGTTGATCCGGCCTGCGGGAATCGCTGCACTGGTGGCCGCGCTCGGCATCTTCGGTTGGCTCGCCCTGCGTCGCATCCGTCCGGGGCGGGTGTTCGTTGGGCTGGACCAGGCACTCCTGGACCGGCGCAACGTGGTCGCGTGGCGACCCACCAATGATTGGATCCCCACCGCCTGGCCGCTCGTTGCCGCGGTTGCCTCGCTGCTGGCCCTCACCATCCCGCACCTCGCCATGGTCCTCGGCGGCGCCGTCGTCGCGACCACGGCCACGTTCATCGCCTCGCGAAAGGCCGGCCGGCCGGCATGGGCACTCCTGCTCAGCGTGCCGCTGCTCGTGGTCGTGCTGCTTTGGACGCTGCACCTCAGCGGCCCGCTGGGCGGCTGGATTCCCGGGTTGATTGACGGACCCTTCAGCCCCCGGGCGGCCCAGGCGCTCGCCCTGCTCACGAGCCTGGCGTTGCTGCCGATCGCGGGGCTCTGGCCGCTGCACGGCGTCACCGTGCCCGTGCTCCTCGCTCCGCTCCTCGTTGCGGTGGGTGGCACCTTCGCCGTCCTGCTCATTCCGGACGGCATCCAATGGTGGCAGCCGGTCCTTGCCCCGCTGGCCGTACTGGCCATGGCCCATGCGGTTGCGCGGCGATCGCCGGCCCAGCTCCTGGTGGCGGCCGGAGTTTTCGGACTCTGGACCGGCACTCGCCCTGGCGGGTTCGGTGGTGCTCTGCTCCTGGTCAGTGCGTGGATGCTGGTCGTGGTTCCCGGTACCTGGCTGGGCCGCCTCCCGGTGCCCGGGGTGATTCCGCGCACGCTGGGGCTGGTTCCAGTCGTTGGTACGGTGGCCGTGCTCCATGGTGGACTCGTGACCGAGGTGGCGTACACCGTCGCCGCCACGCTGGTGGCGGCGGCGGGGATTCAGATCATGGGCACTATCCACCCGAGGAGCGGTTGATCCCTGCTCTGCCCCTGGGCATATTGCGGTTCTCTTTCCGATGATTCCGTTTTGGATTCGAGTGTTTCCTCAGTCCTGGAGCAGACATGTCACACACCCTCCCGCCGCTTCCCTACGACCACAACGCCCTGGAGCCGCACATCGACGAACAGACGATGCGGATTCATCACGGCAAGCACCACGCGGCGTACGTCAACAACCTGAATGCCGCGCTGGAGGGGCACGATGCCCTCGCCGGCAAGTCGGTGGAGGCGCTGATCGCCGACCTCGATGCGGTGCCGGAGAAGATCCGGACGGCGGTGCGCAACAATGGCGGTGGCCACGCCAACCACACCCTCTTCTGGGAGTTGATGACGCCCGGTGGCGCGTCAACGCCCGCCGGTGCGCTCGCGAGTGCGATGGACAAGACCTTCGGAAGCTTCGACAGCTTCAAGGAACAATTTGCCAAGGCCTGCGCCACCCGGTTCGGGAGCGGCTGGGGCTGGCTCTCCCAGGACAAGGACGGCGGCCTGCGGATCGAGAGTACCGCCAACCAGGACTCCCCCATCATGGAAGGCCGCACGCCGCTGCTCGGCTGCGATGTCTGGGAGCACGCCTACTACCTCTACTATCAGAACCGGCGCCCGGACTATGTCAGCGCCTGGTGGAACGTGGTGAACTGGGACAAGGTGGCCGCCCGGTTCAACGGGTAGGCACCGAAGGGAACAGGGAACAGGGAACAGGGAGCAGGGACTCGGGTGTCAGGTGGGGAACCGTGGGTCACCCTGCGGTTGAGCGGCCCGCGCCAGTTCGCTGGCCTGTTCCCCGTTCCCCGTTCCCCCCTCACGGACCTCCCACCCATGCCACTCCCCTCGATCGGGACCCCCGCGCCGGACTTCACCCTGCCCTCGACGTCGGGCGGGTCAGTGACGCTCTCGGCGTTCCGCGGGCGGAAAGTGCTCCTCGCATTCTTTCCGCTGGCCTTCACCAGCACCTGCACCGCCGAGCTCTGCGCGTTCGACGCGGACTACGACGCCTTCGAGCAGGCCGGGGCGCTGGTCCTGCCGATCAGCGTGGACTCGATCCCCACCCTGCGAGCCTACCGGGCGCAGGAACAGATGACGGTGGACCTCCTCAGCGATTTCAGGCGTGAGGTCTGCCGGCGCTATGGCACGCTGATCGAGGAGGCGTTTCTCAGTGCCCGGGCCTATGTGGTGATTGATGCAGCCGGAGTCGTGCGATGGACCTGGCGCGAGGCCGAGCTGGGCCACCTTCGCGCCAACGCCGAGCTCCTCGCCCAGCTGCGGGCCGTCTGAACATGGCGGGGCGGGAGCCCGCGCCCTCCCTGCCGCTCGACGCGGCGACGATGGCGCGCTGGGGGATCGTGCATCACCCCGCCCTGGCCACGCTTTCCCTGTGCCCGGCGCTGATCGATGGCGCGCCGGAGGCTGCGGTTGGCCCCTTCCGGGCGGGCCGAACCGTCGTGGCGCTGTTGCTCCGCCGCACGCCGTCCGCCGTCGTCCTGCGGGTGACCGTCTCGTTCGGCCCCCCGATCCGTGTCGAGGCCCGGCTGGCCGACCCCAGTTGGGAAGTCCCCGCCGTGGTGGACGACATCCCCCTCGGGAGCCCTCACGTCGCCTTCGAGGCCGCCGGCGTCCACGAGATCATCTGGCGGCACTAGCCGCGTCGGGGTACGTTCCGGGCTTCGACCACCCCCATCGTTTACACACAATGGCCCCGGGACGGGACCTCATGGACACGAACGCGATACCACCCGAACCCAGGGCACTTCCCGCCGACCTGCTCCAGAGGCCTGCGGCCGAGACCGCCCGCATCCTGGCCTGGTTTCACCTCGGCAATGCCCGGGCGGCGCGTCGCCGGCTGGGGAGCCCCGAGGACAGCGAGGCGTTGCACGATTTCCGGGTGGCACTCCGCCGGCTGCGCAGCGTCCTCCAGGACTGGCGACGACCCACCAGCGATACCATCCCCGGCCGGTACCTTCGCCACCTGCGCCGTCTGGCCCGCGCCACTGGCCCGAGCCGGGATCTCGAGGTTCGGTTGGGGCTCTGTGACCGGTTCAGCGGGGAACTGCCCACGGAGTGCCAGGCCGGAGTGAGTTGGCTCCGGAGCCACCTCGAGGGACTGCGACACACGGCGGACCGGCAGTCGGCGATGGCTGTTGCGGAAGGGATGCCCGGGCTCGAGGGAGACCTCGCGGCCCGCCTTGAACGATATCGCGTGGAGTTGGACCTGGCCGCCTACCGGCCCCAGCCGGGCACCGCGACGGTGCTGGCGGGCCTCGTCGAGGAAGCCATTGACCGCGTGGAACGACGCCTGGCCCTGGTGCACGGGATGGCCGACGATCAGCCGGCACACCGGGCCCGGATCGCGGTCAAGCGCCTGCGCTACCTGCTTGAGCCGTTCCGCCGCGAGCTCCCCGGCGCGCGGGAGGTCGTCGCCACCCTGGTGTCGTTGCAGGATATGCTCGGCGACCATCGCGACGCGGCCGGATTGGCCGCCGAGATCGAGAACCTCCTCGCCTCCAGGCCGGTGGCGGACCCGCGCCAGGTCCAGGCCCACGCGGAGGCGGATGAACGACCTGGCTTGGCAGCACTCGCCGGCCGCCTTCGCGCGCAGGCCACGGAAGAATTCGCACGGATCCGGGCGGATTGGCTCGGTGATCAGGCCGCTGCCATGCTGACCGAGGCCCGCCGGTTGGCCGTCCGGCTTCGGGCCATGGCGGATCCGCTCGAGATCGAGCGGAAGTACCTCCTGCGCGGCCTGCCCGAACGGATCCGGGGGACCGCACCGCTCGAGGTGGAGCAGGGGTACCTGCCTGGCGCCCTGCTCCGCGAGCGCCTCCGGCGCACCCGTCACGCCGGGGAGGTGACCTGCTGGCGTTCGATCAAGGCAGGGCGGGGTGTCACCCGGGTGGAGGTGGAGGAGGAAATTCCGGAGGACCTCTTCAACCAGCTCTGGCCGCTGACAGAAGGCAGCCGGGTCGTGAAGCGGCGCTATTGCATCCCCGAGGGTGGCCTGATCTGGGAGATCGACGAGTTCCTCGAGCGCGATCTCGTGCTGGCGGAGGTGGAGCTGGAGACCGAGGATGCCGAGGTCATGCTGCCCGACTGGATCCGTGATCAGGTGGTCCGTGAGGTGACCGGTGAGGCCGAGTTCCTCAACTCCACCCTGGCACGCTGACGCGGGAGCGGCCATCTCCCCGGCATCCCGGCGCTGGCGGCTCGGCCTCACGGCGGCCCTCGCGCTCTACACCGCCTGGATCATCGCCACCCCGGGGGACTTCCATTTTCTCGATTCGGTGAACCTTGCCATCCATGAGACCGGCCATCTGGTCTTCGGGTGGGGTGGGGAGGTCTTGGCGGCGTTCGGCGGCACCCTGCTGCAACTCCTCATGCCGCTCGCCTTCGCGATCTCCTTCTGGCGGCGGGGCGACCCGCATGCCGCCAGCATTGCCCTCTGGTGGACGGGGCAGAACTGCCTCAACATCGCCCGGTACATTGCCGACGCCCGGGCGCAGGCATTGCCGCTGGTCGGCGGGGGTGAACATGACTGGACCTTTCTCCTCGCTCACTGGGGCGTGCTCGAGCGGGACCTCGAAATCGCACGGGATGTGCGGTTCCTGGGCGTGGTGGTGACCATCGGAGCGCTGTTCCTGGGCTGGTGGATGGTGACGCATGCCCCTGTGGCCGTCGCTGCTCCGCCCCGTCCGACGACCTGATCGCGAACCATGCGACCCCTCTCGCTTCGAGTCGTCGTGATGATGTTGGCACTCGCCGGGCTGGCGGGTCTCGCCCTCCAACAGGGGCGCGCCACGGCGCACGCGGCCGATCGCGTTGTCGCGATGGGAGTCGCCGGCTACCTGGTCCTGACCGTGCCCGCGGCACCGGCGACTGGCTTCGCGGCCGACCGGCTGGTGTCCACGGTCAGCCGCCTGCACGGCGCCGCGTTCTGGCACGCGGGGCTGCAGGTCACGGTCGGCGGCACGAACCTGGGCGACGAGGCCGGCCCGCCTGGGCCATCGGCCCATGCGATGCTCCCCGGTCCGTCGGGGGTGGACACCGTCGGATCGGTCACGGTCTGGGACACCGTGTCGCCCGGTCGCCTGCCGGGCGTCGCGTGGTTGCTGGCCGTCGCGCTCATCCTCGTGTCGGTGCTGGCCGCCACCCGGAGGGCGGGGCTCCTCTGGCCGACACTGGGTGGAATCCTCGTGGCCCTGACAGTGCGGCTGGCCGTCCAGGAGACCTCCCGCATGGCCGACCACGCTGCCGAGGCGGCGATGTCGCATCTCGGCCCGATGGCGGCGCTGGTGGTGCTGGACCCCAGGGTGGCCACGGAAGCCCTGGGGCGGCTCGGAGACGACCTGAGGGTCCGCGAGGTCGGCCAGGACGGAATCACGGCGCCGCCGGGGTGGGGCGGGGGGCCTGGCGGCCGGCTGGCCGTGGCCCAGGTGGCCCGGGGAAGCGGGGCCGTCGTCGAGGTGGGGCTTCCCCCATTGGTGACCCGAACGCGCGGCTTTGAGCTTGGGCTGGCCGGTGGCGCACTGGTGGCGTGGCTGGCCACCTGGCCGCCGTTCGTGCCCGGCCGTCGCCGCCGCCTGCTCATGGCCCGCGATGATGCTACAATTCCCGGATGAACGACCCCTCCATCATGAATGGTACCGCCGGGATCTCCGCGCCGGCCGGGCTCGAACTGGTGGCCCTGGCCGCCCGGGCGCTCAACACGGGCCTCCCACCCGAGGCGGCCCTGCGCGCGGTGACCCGGGTACTGCACGAGGGGCTGCAGGCGGGATCGGTTTCGATCTGGCGGCGCGAAGCCAACGCCATGACCTTTCATGCGGTGGCTACTCCCCCGGCCGACCGCGCCGCCGTCAGCCTCGATGACCTGCCGTCCCCGCCACCCGGCACCGCCCGGCTGAACCTGGCCCAGGGCGGGATCCGCCTGGGCCTCCTCGAAATCGTCCCCGAGGGCGGCGCGATTCCCGCGCCGGCCGAGCTGCTCGCGCTCCTTGCGGATGTCATCACCCCGTACATCGACGCGATCTCCCTCTCCGAGGACCTGGCGTACGAGGTGGCCAGCCGCTCGCGGGAGATCGACGAGCAGCGCCGCTTCACCGGGCTGATCATCGACAGCCTGCCGGTGGGCATGTACGTGATCGACCGGGAATACCGCATCCAGGTCTGGAACCGGAAGCGGGAGACCGGCACCCAGGGTCTTCGCCGCGACGAGGTGGTGGGCCGGCCGGTCTTCGAGGTGCTCACCCGCCAGCCCGCCGGCCAGTTGCGCGCGGAGTTCGACCGGATCTTCCGGACCGGTGAGGTCCAGCAGGCGGAAATCGAGACCGGCAATGGCGCGGACCGGCGCTTCTTCCGGATCAGCAAGATCCCCATGCGGCTCGATGGTGACCTGATCAGCCACATCATCACGATCGGCGAGGATGTCACTGACTCGCACAAGATCCAGCAGCAGATCCTCCAGAGCGAGAAGCTGGCGGCGATCGGTCAGCTGGCCGCCGGCGTGATGCACGAGATCAACAATCCGCTGGCCACCATCGGGGCCTGCGTCGCGGCCATCGAGGGCCGGCTCGGCGCCACCGTCGAGGCGCAGGTGGGCGAGTACCTGCAGGTCATCGAGCGCGAGGTGGAGCGATGCACCAAGATCGTGGATGGCCTGCTCGACTTCAGCCGGCCCCGAGCGTCCGGACGGCACAAGAGCGCGGTCGGCCTGAACGAGCTGGTCGAGGAGACCCTCTTCCTGCTCAAGCACCACCAGCGATTCAAGCGGTTGCAGGTGGTGCGCGAGTTGGCGGACGGACTCCCGGCGGTCCAGGTGGACCGCGAACAGCTGATCCAGGTGTTCATGTCGCTGATGCTGAATGCCGTGGATGCGATGGAGCACGGCGGCAGCCTCACGGTGCGCACCCGGCGGAATCCCTCCCGCGCTGATGAACTCATGGCCGAGGTGCAGGACACCGGGGTCGGCATGGCACGGAGTGAACTCACCAAGATCTTCGAGCCCTTCTACACGACCAAGCCCCCCGGACGGGGGACGGGGCTCGGGCTCTCGATCTGTTACGGGATCATGCAGGAGCATGGCGGCCGCATCGAGGCCGACTCCGAGCCGGGTCGCGGCTCGGTGTTCCGCGTGGTCCTGCCGGTGCGCCCGGGCGAGGCGGCGTGAAGATCCTGGTGGTGGAGGACGATCGCACCGTGGGCCAGTATGTCCAGCGGGGTCTCACCGAGCAGCAGTACCACGCGGACCTCGTGGGCGACGGGCTTGAGGCCCTGCGCCTCATCACCGGCGGCCAGTATGACCTGGTGGTGCTCGACCTCCGGCTCCCGGGGATGACCGGCGTGGAGGTGCTGCGGACCGTCCGTGACCGGGGCGTGACGACCCCCATCCTGGTGCTGACCGCCCAGGATGCCGTGGACACCAAGGTGCAGGCGCTGCGGGCCGGGGCGGATGATTACGTCACCAAACCATTTGCCTTCGAGGAACTGCTCGCCCGGGTGGAGGCCATCGCCCGCCGGCCGAAGCAATTGACCACCCCGGTGCTCAGCGTGACCGATCTCGAACTCGATACCGCCACGCACCAGGTCCGCCGGGCGGGGCAGACGCTCGACCTGACCCCAAAGGAATACAGCGTCCTCGAGTACCTGATGCGCCATCCGGGACGGGTGATGTCGCGCACGCTCATCACCGAGTACGCCTGGGACTATCACTTCGACCCGGGCACCAACATCGTGGACGTGGTGATCAACCGCCTCCGCAAGAAGATCGACTCGGGGCATCGCACCAAGCTCCTCCACACCGTCCGCGGGGTCGGTTACGTGCTGAAGGCGTGAGATGACCACGATCCGCCGCCAGCTGGCCACCTGGTATGTCCTGGCGCTGGCCGCGACGCTGGTGGCCTTCGGCACGATCCTCTATCTCGACCGCCGCCAGAGTGCCCTGCGCGAGATCGACGAGCGCCTGGAGCTTGAGGCCAATTTTTCCGTCCGCTGGCTGCGTGAGTCCTACCGGGTGCTCGGGACGCTGACGTCGGCCAGCCCGGGTCTTGCCTCCCCTGCCGATTCCGTCCTGTCGATCGACCCGACCATCTCCGCCTACTTCGAAGGGACCCGCAACTACCTCCTGATCACCGACCAGCGCGGCAACCTCCTGTTCGCGTCCGAGGAAGCGCGTGCCCTGCGGTTCAGCGCCCTCCAGGAACTGCAGCAGCTCTCCGCCATGGCCGGATCCACCGAAAGCCGCGGCAGCTTCGGCGTCGATGGAGGACGCATCCCGGTCCGTTACCTCATCCGCGGCGTGGAGGATGCCGGCCCGGAAATCGGGGCCCTCCTCGTGGCCGCGAGCATCACGACCGTCCATTTCGGCCCGCCCGCACTGCTCCGCTCCATGCTGCTGACCCTGCCCTTGATCCTGCTGATCTCGCTGCTGATGGGCTACTGGCTCGCCGGGAAGCGCTTCGAGCCCCTGATCAGGATCATTGAGGAGGTGGAGGCCATTTCCGACGGCCGCAGCCTGCACCGGCGGCTGGCGGTCTCCGGCAGCGATGAGATGGCGCGCCTGGCCATCACCCTCAACCGGATGATCGCGCGGCTGGAACGCAGCTTTTCCTCGCTGTACCGCTTCACCGCCGATGCCAGCCACGAACTGAAGACACCGATCATGGTGCTCCGGGCCGGCGTGGAACGCGGGCTGACGCATCCGAACACCCCCCCGGAGGTCATGCAGTCGCTCGACGAGGCGCTGGAAGGGGTCAACTGGATGACGGAGCTGGTGGACAATCTGCTGACCCTGGCGCGTGCCGACGAAGGCCGCGCCCCCCTGGCCGTGGAGCCGGTGGACCTGCGTGAGATCCTGGCGGAGGCCGCCGAAACCGGCGGCATGCTGGCCGAGGCCGCCGGGATCGTTGTCACCACGGACAGCCCCGATCACCCCGTCGTCGTCGCGGTGGACCGCACCCGCATCCGGCAGGCGCTGCTCAATCTCGTGACCAATGCGGTCAAGTACACCCCGGCGGGGGGAAGGGTGATGCTGGGGTTGGCGGAGCAGGATGACGATGTGATCCTCGAAGTGCGTGACACAGGGATCGGCATTGCGCCAGGCGATGTTCCCCATGTCTTCGACCGGTTCTGGCGCGCCGACCCCGCCCGCACCCGCATGGGCGAGAGCGCGGGCACGGGGCTCGGCCTGGCCATCACCAAGTGGGTGGCGGAGGCCCACGGCGGGACGATTACGGTGCAAAGCCGCCCGGGGCGCGGCACGATTTTCACGGTCACCTTGCCCCGCGGCAGTGCGGCTACGCCTGCCGATGAGCCTGTATCTGACGGGCACCAGGCCTGATCGGGTTTCTTAATCCGGCTGTAATCCAATTGTAATCTTTCGGTGATGTGCATGTCACCCGAGGGGGTTTTATTAGATCAAGTGGTACGGACGACCCGTCGAGGAGGTGACAGCCCACATGTTTGAGAATCTGCTGGAATCCAACGCCAAGAAGACCAATCCGTTCAAGCAGACCGTGCTGTCGATGATCGTGCACGCGGCGCTGATCTTCGGCGCCGTGCAGGCGACCCGCGGGGCGGCCGCCGTGGTCCAGGCCATGGTCCAGGACACCACAATGATGTTCCTCACCCAGGCGCCCCCTCCGCCGCCGCCGCCGCCGGTCGAGATCCCGCCCGACGCGATCGTGACGGCGAACCCCCCCC
Source organism: Gemmatimonadales bacterium (assembly GCA_046260395.1). GTDB lineage: Bacteria > Gemmatimonadota > Gemmatimonadetes > Gemmatimonadales > GWC2-71-9 > JAWXBA01. The sequence goes on along the minus strand of JBHEPH010000039.1, from coordinate 2,495 downwards.
CGCAGGGGTTCCAGACCGTGATGCCGCCCACCGAGATCCCGACGACGATTCCCCCGGTCAACCTGGCCGAGCGGTTCGATGCCCGGGACTTCAGCGGTAAGGGTGTGGCCGGCGGCATCGCCACCGGGGTGGTAGGCGGGGTTGGCGCCGTCCCCGTCACCGGCGAGACCTACTTGGTTGAACAGGTGGACGATCCCGTCGAGCTGGTCAGCCGCGTGCAGCCGCGCTATCCGCCGGTCCTGCAGCAGGCGGGTGTCTCCGGCCGGGTTGAGGTGGAATACGTTGTCAGCACCGAGGGCCGGGCGGAGCCGGCCAGCTTCAAGATCCTGAGCAGCACCAACAAGCAGTTCGAGGAGCCGGCCCGTGAGGCGATCCTGCGGGCGGTCTTTCGGCCGGCACGGGTGCGCGGCCAGCCGGTGCGCCAGCTGGTGCGCCAGGCGATCACGTTCAACATTGGACAGTAGCGTTTCATCGTTCCTGACCGGCGCCGGGACCGCCCCGTCGCCCGACTCTCCCGAGGAGGAAGTGCAGAATGGGCGTTGATATTCTCGAGATCTACAGCCACGCGGGTACCTTCGCTCGCTTCATCGTGATGGTGCTGCTGCTGATGTCCGTCTTCATGCTCCAGGTCTCGTTCCAGAAGCTCTGGTTCATGCGCAAGAGCATCAAGGCCACCAAGAAGTTCGCCCCGCAGTTCTCCCGGGCCATCCAGGAAGAGCAGCTCGACCAGGCCATCGCGCTGGCTGAGAAGAACCAGGGGAGCCACGTGGCCAAGGTGCTGGGCGGAGCCCTCGCCGAGGTGAAGCCGCTGCTGCGTGACCGCGCCACCATCACCGCCGCCGATATCAACTCGGCCGAGCGTGCGGTGGAACGCCAGATGCTGATTGTGCTGGCCGACTTCAAGCGCGGCCTGGGCGTGCTGGCCACCGTCGGTTCGACGGCGCCGTTCGTCGGGCTCCTCGGTACGACCATGGGTATCGTGACGGCCTTCACCGCGATGTCGTCCGGCGCGGGGTCGGCTGGCGGCCTGGCCGGCATCTCGACCGGTATCTCCGAGGCGCTCATTGCGACGGCCCTCGGCCTCCTCGTGGCGATCCCGGCGGTCTGGTTCTACAACTATTTCACCACGAAGGTCGAGAACCTGACCGTGGAGATGACCTACAGCTCGAAGGAACTGATCGACTACCTCATCAAGAGTGTCGGCAGCGAGTTCGGCCGGTCGATCTTCACCAAGGAGTTCCAGGCCCAGAAAGCGGTGAGCGGCAGTGGGCACATCAGTTAGGAACACCGCCAAGACGTCGGTCAAGGCGGAGCCGAACGTCATCCCGATGATCGACATCATGCTGGTGCTCCTGATCATCTTCATGATCGTGACACCGCTGATCGCATCGGGATTCCAGGCGACGATGCCGCTGGGCGCCAACCTGGACAAGGACCCGGACGGGGAGAACGAAATCGTGCTTGGCATTAACGAGGTCGGCAACTTCTTCCTGAATGGACAGCCGATTCCCGCGGAGGCGCTCGAGGACCAGTTGCGGGCCATCTACGGCGCCCGCGACGAAGACAAGGTCCTGTACTTTCGCGCCGACCAGAACCTCAAGTTCAGCAAGGTCCAGGATGGCGTTGAGATTGCCCGCCGGGCTGGCGTCGCGGTGATGGCCGCAGTGACCGACCTGAAGCAGGAAGGCGGCCTCTTCGGCGGCGGAAAGGAGCCATGATCCGATGGGCATGAGCACAGGCGGCGACAGCGGCGACATCACCGCGGAGCCGAACGTCATTCCAATGATCGACATCATGCTGGTGCTGCTGATCATCTTCATGATTTCGCAGCCGCTGAACCGGATGACGATGCGCATCCAGGTGCCACCGCTGGAGACTGCGGTGAGCGCCACCCCCAGCAGTTCGCAGATCGTGCTGGAACTCACCGGCGACGGCGGCTACGCGATCAACGCACAGCCGGTGCCGAAGGAGCAGCTCGATGCGCAGATTCACCTCATCTATGATGAGCGCCCGGCCAAGCTGATGTTCCTGAAGTCTGCCCCCGACCGCACCTACCAGGAAGTGGTCGAGGCGATGGACATCGCGCGGGGCGCGGGGGTGCAGGTGATCGGGTTCACGCCCCGCATGTAGCGAGCGCGGACCACAGGTACCACCCAGGCGGGCGCAGCCGGATTCCGGCGGCGCCCGCTTGGTCTGTGGCGGCGGCCCTCCCGCGGGCCCTGGCGCGAGCCGGGAGGTGCGCCCCGACTGGTTTGGCTCGTCACCCGGGCATATGTTGCGCGGCATGACGCCACCCGACCCCTTCGCGACCCGGCGTTCGCCCGCGGCGTTGGTGCTCTCCATTGTGGTGCACCTTCTTGTCGCCGGGGTGGTACTCACGGGGGTGCTGAGGGAGACCTCCACCGAGTCGGTGTCGGCCTGGCCGGGACTTGTTTCGACGACGCGGGGTGGAGGTGGGGGTGGAGTTGCGCTGCGCTACGTGGCACTCGGGGCTC
>JBHEPH010000038.1:4549-28347 GCA_046260395.1 Gemmatimonadales bacterium | reverse complement strand
GCTGACGATCGATCGCAACCGCTTCATCGAGGAGCTCAAGGCGCGCCAGATCGGCACCAGCGTCCACCTGGAAGCCGAGCGGAACCAGCCAAAAGTCGTGGGCTTCGAGCGGCATGGCAAACAATGCCACGACCAGTGACAGGGTCATACCAGCTCGCAATCGGGTGGGGCGTCGGGTGAGCATGAGTCACTCCTCTGGGCTGGGGGAAATGGCCACGGGTACGGTGGCGGACGCTGGAGAGTATGATGCGGCGCGGGCGGGTGGCAGGGCCACGAGGATCGCCGTAACGACCAGCACCACGAGCCCGACGGCCAACTCGGCGCGCGCCGAGCGACGTAATGTAGCGGTGCCGGTGTCGGTGCCGAGCGTCGGCCGCACCCGCAGAAAGTTGAGCCCACCGAGGGCAAAGAGAACGGCGACGAGGGCCAGCTTGATCGCCAGGGTCTGGCCGTAGCTGGAGGACCACAGTGCCCCGAGGCTGCCCAAGTGGAGCCAGGCAGCCACGAGGCCAGTGCCCACCACGACACCGCCGAGCAGGAGCGCGGGGGGGGAGAACGCCTGGACCAGGCGAGCCACCAGCGGGCCCCGGTCCTGGGCGGGCTGACGATAAATCACCGGAAGGCCCACCAGCAGGAGGACGGCGAGCCCTCCGATCCAGCCACCCGCGGCGAGCACATGCACCCAGTCCGCCACGACCGCGAGTCCGGTTCGCGGCGTCGTTGCAATGGCATGGCCAGAAAGGGCCGGCGTCAGGGCGAGGCCGAGCGCCGCAAGGAGGACCAGCACGCCTGCCCCACGGCTGTTGCGGCCCTCCAGAGACCGAAACCCAATCCAGGCACCAACACCCGCAGCCATCTGGAGTAGCCATCCCTTCCCCCAGATAGTGGTGCCCACCAGGGCGGCAATCCACTCGGGGGTGATGGGCTCCCCCGGCGTGAGCATGGTGGCGCCCTGCGCCAGAAGGCGAGCCACGCCGGCCGCCAGCAGTGTCACCGCAGCGGTCCGTCCGAATCCGGCGACGCCTGCGTTCAGTTGGCGACCCAGCTCCGGCGGCGGCGGTTGGCCTCCCCGGCCGAACAGCGGCAGGACCGCGAGAAGGAACGCGGCGGCACCGAGCACGCCCAGCAGAGCCAGGAAGCCGAGCCATCGTACCAGCACGTACCAGCCGGATTCGACCTGGAGCAGGGTGCTGGCGGCACCGCGCGGATGCATGGCACCCATCGGATCCGGCCGCTGTGCCACCGCCACCGAATCGGGAGTCGGGGGCACCGCCTCCGCCAGCACCGTGAAGGCATAGCGGCCCTCCACGGTGTGGCCGTCGGCGCCGGTCGTGCGCCAGGTCACGGTGAAGGCACCGGCTTCCAGCCTGCCGTTGATGGCCAGCACAGCCACCATTCCGGAGTCGCCCTCGACCTGCAGGGATCCCAGGGCCAGTTCGGCGGAGTCCGGGCCGAGGAGAGTGATCCGGGTGAACGCCTCCTGGATTGGCTCCCGGAAGATCAGGCGCAGGGAGGTCGGCAAGATGCTGAGCTGATCGTTCGCCGCCGGGGTGGATCGGAGCAAGGTCTGGTGCGCCGACGCCGGCGAGGCTGCCCCGACCAGCAAGGCCATCGCCAAACCAAGGCTCAGCGGCACCCCCCGGGAGGGAGCATGCGAACAGGCCCTCCACCCTGATGTCCTGGTTGCGCTGTCCCGAATCATTCGCTGACTCCCACGACGCGCAGGGGCGGCATGGCATCTGGCGCCGGCGGGACAGCCACCTGGCGTGCTCGCCACAGGAGGTAGATGGCCGGGATCACGATCAGGGTGAGCACGGTGGACGTAATCATGCCCCCCACCATCGGTGCCGCGATGCGCTTCATGACATCGGCACCCGTCCCCTGACTCCACAGAATCGGGGTCAGGCCGAGGATGATGGTCAGCACGGTCATCAGTTTCGGGCGCAGGCGGCCGAGCGCGCCATCGTGGACGGCGACAGCTACATCATCCCGGGTGACCATGCGGCCGGCGAGGCGGCGCTCGGCAAACGCCTCATCAAGGTACATCAGCATGACCACGCCCGTTTCGGCCGCCACGCCGGCCAGGGCAATGAACCCCACCCAGACCGCCACGCTGGTCTGGTAGCCCGCGAGCCAGAGGAACCAGACACCCCCCACCAGGGCGAACGGCACCGAGAGCAGCACGATCAACGACTCGGCGATACCACGGAAATTTGCATACAGCAACAGGACAATGATGCCGAGGGTCAGCGGCACGAGCACGCCCATCTGGGCCCGTACCCGCTCCATGAACTCGAACTGTCCACTCCAGGTCAGTCCATACCCGGCCGGCAGCGTCAGTTCGCGCTCAATGACGGCACGAGCGCCCTCGACATACCCACGCAGGTCCGCGCCGTCCACCAGATCCACGAACACCGTGGTCAGTGGAAAGGCATTCTCCGTCTTGACCATCATCGGCCCCGGCACCACCGCCACCGAGGCCACCTGCCCCAGCGGGATCTGGGCGCCACCCATGGTGGGGACGAGCACCTGCGCGATATCACCGAGCTGATCCCGCCGCTCCCGCGGGTAGCGCACATTCACCTCATACCGCTCCCGCCCTTCCACGGTAACCGCAGCGCTCAGGCCGCCCACGGTGGCCATGATGGCATCGTGAATCATGCCGGTGGTAAGGCCGTAGCGCGCGGCTTCATCATGGTTGATGGTGATGTCCACGTAGTAGCCTGCCACCCCGCGCTCCGCGAAGACCGACCGCGTGCCAGGCACGTCCCGCAGGATTCGCTCGGCGCGTTCCCCGAGCGCCTGCAGGGTGTCCAGGTCGGGGCCGAAGATCTTCACTCCCACGGCGGTACGCACCCCGGTGGCCAGCATGTCAATACGGCCCTTGATGGGCATCGTCCAGGCATTGCTGACCCCCGGAAGGCGGACGGCACTGTCCATTTCAGCCAGGAGTCGGGCGTAGGTCATGCCCGGCCGCCAGTCGCGCTCCGGTTTGAGGGTGATGGTCGTCTCGAACATGTCGAGCGGGGCGGGATCGGTGGCGGTGTTGGCCCGGCCCGCCTTGCCGAGCACGGTGGCCACCTCCGGAAAGCTGGCAAGCACGCTGTCCTGCCAGCGGAGGATCTCCCCGGCCTGGGCGATGGAGGTGCCCGGCACGGTGGTCGGCATGAAGAGGATGCTGCCTTCGCGCAGCGGGGGCATGAACTCGCCCCCGAGGCGCCGCCAGGGCACGATCGTGACTGCCATGATCACGATCGCCACGCCGATCACGGCCAGGGGCCATCGCAGCGCCAGGCGCAGCACCGGATCGTACAGCCGCTTGAGGAACCGTGACACCGGGTTCTCATCCTCGCTCCGGATGCGCCCGCGCACCAGGTACCCCATCAGGACCGGCACCAGGGTAATGGACAGGAGCGCGGCGCCGGCCATGGCAAAGGTCTTGGTGTAGGCCAGCGGCTTGAACATCCGTCCTTCCTGCTGTTCCAGTGCGAACACCGGCAGGAAACTGACCGTGATGATCAGCAGCGACACGAAGATCGGCGCCCCGACCTGCTTGGCGCTGGCGGCCACAAGGTCCCACTGGTCGCTCCCGGGCGATCGCTCCCGGTGCTTGTGCAGGTTCTCGACCATGACGATGGAGGCATCCACCATGGCACCGATGGCGATGGCGATGCCGCCGAGGCTCATGATGTTGGCGGTGACGCCGATGGCGCGCATGGCAATGAAGGCGAGCAGGATTCCGAGGGGGAGGGTGATGATGGCCACCAGCGCCGAGCGCGCATGGAGCAGGAAGATCACCGTGATCAGGGCCACGATCAGCGATTCCTCCAGCAGCTTTTCCCTGAGCGTGCCGACCGCGCGGGTGATCAGGTCACTCCGGTCGTAGACCACCTTGATCCTGGTGCCGGCCGGCAGGCCACGCTCCACCTGGGCCAGGCGTTCCTTGACCGCCTCGATGGTGCCCAGGGCATCGGCGCCAAAGCGCATGACTACGATGCCGGAGACCACCTCGCCCCGGCCGTCGAGGTCGGCAATCCCGCGCCGGGGGGCGGGCCCCACCTGCACGTTGGCCACGTCCACCACGCGGATCGGGGTCCCGCCCATCGTGGCACCCAGCGCAATCCGCTCGATGTCCCCGGCACTGCGCAGGTAGCCCAACCCCCGGATCATGTACTCCCGGCCACCCATCTCCAGCACCCGCGCCCCGATATCGGTGTTGTGCTCGGCAAGCGCCTCGGTCACACGGGTGACCGGGATCCCGAACGCACGAAGCCGCTCGGGGTCCACCTCCACCTGGTATTGCTTGACAAAGCCGCCCAGGCTGGCCACCTCCGATACCCCCGGCACCGAGGTGAGCTGGTAGCGGATGTACCAGTCCTGAAGACTCCGGAGTTCGGCGAGGTCGAGGGAATCCGATTCGAGCACGTACTGGAAGACCCAGCCGACGCCGGTGGCATCGGGCCCCAGCACCGGCTCGGCGCCCGCCGGCAGCCGCTCGCGCAGCCCGTTCAGGTACTCGAGCACCCGAGACCGCGCCCAGTAGATGTCGGTTCCGTCCTCGAAGATGACGTAGGTCAGGCTGAGGCCGAAGAAGGAAAAGCCCCGGACCACCCGGGCACCTGGCACCTTGAGCATCTCGGAGGCGATCGGGAAGGTGACCTGGTCCTCGACGATGCCGGGCGCCTGTTCGGCAAAGTCCACCTGCACAATGACCTGGACGTCCGAGAGGTCCGGGATGGCGTCCAGCGGTGTGGTCAGCATGGCGCGCACGCCCACCACGGCGAGCAGCGCCGAGACCACCAGCACCAGGCCACGGTTTCGCAGCGACCAGAGGATGATGGCGTCAATCATGGCGATGCTCTGCGGGCGGAGCTGCCGGCGGGACGGCCTGCGGCGCGCCGTGCTGCATCCCGGGCATCTCGCCGCCGGTGTCGCCGAGCCGCGACTCGGCGTCAATCAGGAAATTGGCTGATCGGACGATCGTCTCCCCTGCCTCAAGCCCCTCGAGGATCTGGACACGCCCTTCACTGCGCACGCCGAGGACTACCGGCCGCGGGACCAGCATCCCGTCCGCACCCCGCACAAAGACCAGATTTCGTTCCCCGGTGATCACCACCGCGCTCATCGGCACCATCAGGGCCCGCCCGAGCGAGACGTCCACATAAATCGTCGCGAACATGCCTGGCTTGAGCCGCTGGCCAGGATTGGGGAGGGTGAGGCGCACCCGATTGGTCCGGCTGGTGGCCTCCAGCGTGGGGTAGATGAAGCTGACCCGCGCCATGAGGTGCTCCGCCGGATACGCCGAGACCTCGACATGCGCCTCGGCGCCTAGCTGCACGAAGCGCAGGTCCTGCTCGAACACCTCCCCCTCGATCCAGACCTCCGACAGGTCGGCCAGTTGATACAGTGGCATCCCGGGCATGATGCGCTGACCTGGCACGACCATGCGCTCGATGACCACACCGGTGGCCGGCGCGCGCAGGCGCACCGTGCGCTCCGCCCTTCCGCTCGCCTCGATGCCCGCGATCCAGTCCGCCGGCAGGTCCCACCAGAGCAGGCGACGGCGGGCCGCCTCAACCAGTTCGCGCGCCTGCTCCACTTGTGGGCCAGTCGTTCCAGCGAGCGCGGTAAGTAGGCGGCGCGCGCTGAGCAGTTCCTCTTGCGCGGCCACCACCGCCGGGCTGTACAGTGTCAGGAGCGGATCGCCCCGGCGGACCATCTGCCCGGTGGAGGAGACGTTCAGCTGCTCGACGAAGCCCTCCAGCTTCGTGGTCACCTCGTGCAGGCCGGTCTCCGGCGCCTGGATGGTGCCCACCGTCCGGATGGTCCGGGTGACCTGCTCGTATTCCACCACGCCATAGACCACGCCGAGCGCGCGCTCCTGCGCCGCGGTGAGGTGCACCGGCTGCCGGATCGCGGTGCCCAGGGAATCCATCGCGCCCTGCGTGCCGCCCGCCAGCATCCGGGCATGTTCCTCGGCGGTCATCCCCTCCATCGGTGACTCCGGCTCGCCGCGCCCGCAGGCCGTCACGGTGGCCAGCACGAGTCCCACACTCCACCACGTCCATTTCATCGGTCATCCCCTCCGGCGCGCCCGAGGAGCGCCATGATCTCGGCATGCGCCGAGTAGAAAGCGGCTACCAGTTGGATCTGCTCGATGCGTACCCGGTTGAGCAGCATCTGGGTGTCAACGAGGGTCATGAAGTCCGCCGCGCCGACCCGATAGGCGCTATGGGCTGCTTCGAGCGCCGTCGCCACCTGCGGCAGGATGCGCCCGGCGTAGAGGGAGTGGAGATCACGCGCCCGACTGGCCATGGCGTGAGCCTCCGCGAGCTGTGCCCAGGTTTCGGCGAGCAGGTCTCCCGCCTCGGCCTCCTCCATTGCGCGCATCGCCTCGCGCTCGCGCTGCATCGGCCGCTGTCGTATGGCGGCCCGGATCGGCAGCCTCACGCCGAGCATCAGGCTGGCCATGTCCTCGAAGCCCGAGCGTTGGGCATACTCCACCCCGATCATCAGGTCGGGGTAGCGCTCGCGTTGCGCCTGGGCCGCGTCGTGACCGGCGGCACGCACCCGGGCGGCGGCGGCGGCGAGGGCTGGACGCTGTGTGATCGCCTCCGTCACGAGGGCCTCGAGGGAGGGCAATGGCGGGAATTCTGCCTCGACCACGAGGGCCCCGACCGGGCTCCACGGCTCCCGGGCGAGCATGGCGTTCAGCCGGGCGGCGGCGGCCTGTCGCTCCGCGCGCATCAAGACCAGATCTGCCTCCATCCGCGCCTGATTGACCTGGGCCTGGAGCACGTCCTGTTGGGGGGCCTCCCCTGCCGAATACCCGGCCAGGGCCACGGTACGGAGACCTTCGAGCAACTGCAGGGTCTCGCCCATGACGGCGAGGGCGCCATCCATGGCGGCAATCCGGTGGTAGGCCTCGGTGACCCTGGCCTCCAGCATTGCGCCGGCTTCGCGGACGTCCAGCGCTTCCGCGTCGGCGAGGGCGGCGGCGGCGGAGCGGGCCTGGGAACGGGTGCCCGGCCAGGGCACCATCTGCGAGAGCCGGACCGACGTCATGGACATCGGCTCGGGCATTGAGGCGCCGCCGATGGGACGATTGAGAAGGCTTACGGCCAGTTCCGGATCATCCCAGGCACCGGCGGGTGCTACCCGTTCCCGCGCCGCCAGGGCGCGCAACTGCTCGGCCCGGAGCATCGGGTTGGCCGAGCGGGCGAGGCGCAGCGGGGCCCGGGCGCAACTCGACTACTGGATGGTCGGGATCAGGATTTGGGGGGTGGGCTCGCGGGCAGGACGGCGCGCAGGTGGGGCTGGGCCTCGAAGGTGGTTTCGGCCGCGCCGTGTGCGCCAGCTAATGACAGGAACTGTCCAGAGGCGATCGCCGAGGGCGAGGCGGCACATCCGGCGGCCAGGTCACAGTCCAACTGGGTGTGGCCCTGTCCCTCGTGGGACTGGTGGTCGCAACCAGGCGGAGTAGTTGGGGACGGCGCGTCCATGCCTCGGCCGTGGTCCTCGTGGTGGGCAGTCTCGGCCTGTTCCGTGTGGTGCTCCGGCGTACACTGCGCCATGACCGGCCCTGCCCCGGCACGGAGCAGGAGCAGGGTGAACATGACCAGGGAAGCCGCGGCGCGGGGAGTCCACATATCGTCAACCTACACAGCCGGGAGTTCGTTGGCAATGAAAATAACATGAAGACATCATTATTATTAGCATCCAGGCGGCGATTCCGGGTTACTGCTCCGCAACCACGTGAAACCGGTAGAAGAGGGCCGGCACGACGACCATGTTCAGTGCCGTCGAGGTCAACAGCCCTCCAAGCACCACGATTGCCATCGGCGCTTCGATCTCCTTTCCTGGTTCGCCGCCGCCGAGTGCCAAGGGAATCAGGGCGAGCGCGGCGGTGAGTGCCGTCATGAGGATCGGGAGGAGCCGTTCCATCGAGCCCCGGTGCACCGCCTCTCGAAGTGGCAGCCCCTCGGCCAGCAAGGTACGGTAATGGCTGACCAGCAGGATGCCGTTCCGGGCGGCGATCCCGAACAGGGTGATGAACCCGACCAGCGTCGCAACATTGAGCACCCCGCCGGTCAGGAAGGTGGCCGCCAGCCCGCCGATCAGCGCCAACGGCAGATTGACCATGACCAGCAAGGCGGTCCGGCCGCTGGCAAACTCCTGGAACAGCAGCAGGAAAATGAAGGCAATCGAGACGACTGACAGGAGGGTGATGGCTCTCGCCGCCCGCTGGCCGCTCTCAAACTGCCCCCCGTACTCGATGAAGTACCCGTCGGGCAGGGTGACGTTCGCCGCCACCAACGCCTGGATCTCCTGGACCACGCTGCCAACATCCCGGCCGGCAACGTTGGCCTGGACGACGAGGGTCCGCTGGACATTCTCCCGGGTGATCGCGTTGGGTCCACGGTCCTCCTGGACCCGCGCCAGCTGGCCGAGCGGTACGCGCGTGCCCCCCGCTCCATCCACCAGCAGTGCGGCAATGGCCGCGGCGCCGGTCCGGTCGACCGGTGACAGGCGAACCACCACGGCTACCGCGTGCTGGTTCTCGAACACCTGCGCCGCCTCGTGGCCGGCGAAGTTGGCCTCGACCACCGCCATCAGGGCGCCCGGCGTCACGCCATGGCGGGCCAGCGCGGCGCGATCCGCTTCGATCCGCAGCTGGGGCACGTCCGCCTGCTGGTCGGCGGCCAGGTCCGCAATGCCGGGTACCGACTCGACGGTCGCCCGGACTCGCTCCGCCAGACGGCGCAATTCATAGAGATCGGGCCCGAAGACCTTGATGGCGATGGCGGCACGAGTACCGGAGAGCATGTGGTCAATCCGGTGGCCAATCGGCTGGCCGATGGTGATGTTCGTCCCGGGAATCGCAGCCAGCGAGGCGCGAAGCTGTTCCATCACCTCCTCGAGGCCCTGGTCGGAGAGGTCGAGGCCCACGTCTATCTCCGCCGCGTGGCCGCCCTGGGCGTGCTCGTCGAGCTCGGCCCGGCCGGTGCGGCGGGCGGTGGCCCGCACCGCGGGATGCTCGAGCAGGCGGCGCTCGACCTGCGCGCCGATCCGGTCGGATTCCTCGATCGCCGTCCCCGGCAGCGTCACCGCCGAAATGGTCAGGGTGCCCTCCTGGAACGGGGGCAGGAAGCCGCGGCCCAGGAAGGGGAGTGAAGCCAGTGCCAGCACGACGGCAACCGCTGCCCCGGCCATCACCAGGCGGGGCCGCGCCAGGACCCGGTCCAGGGTGTGGTCGTAGCGCGCCTTCAGCTGGCGGGCAAGCCAGCTGTCCTTATCGTGCCCCGCCGCCGTCGCCGCCGGGAGCAGGTAGGCGCAGAGCACCGGGGTCACCGTCAACGCCACCGCCAGGGACGCGAGAATGCTCACGATGTACGCGATGCCCAGCGGGCGCAGCATCCGCCCCTCGATGCCGGAGAGGAAGAACAGCGGCACGAAGACCACGGTGATGATCAGGGTGGCCTGCAGGATCGGCCGCCGGACCTCGGAGGCAGCGTCGCGCACGACATCGATCGCGGCGCGACGGACCGATTCCGGAAGGCCCCAGTTCTCGCGCAGCCGCCGGAAGGTGTTTTCGACGTCGATGATGGCATCGTCCACCACGGCGCCGATCGCGATCGCCATGCCGCCGAGGGTCATGGTGTTCACCGTCACGCCACCCAGCCGCATCGCCAGGAGCGCCGCCGCGAGGGAGAGCGGGATGGCCAGGACCGAAATCGCCGTCGTGCGCGCATTGGCCAGGAAGGCCATGAGGACCAGCACCACCAGGAGGGCGCCGTCGCGCAGCGCCACCACCACGTTCTCCACCGCCACCGCGATGAAGTCCGCCTGGCGGAAAATGTTCCGGTTGAACTGCATCCCCTCGGGCAGCGCCGCCTGCAGGCGGTCCAGCTCGGCATCGAGGCGGGCGGTCAGATCGAGCGTGTTGCTCTGCGGCTGCCGCTGAATGGACAGCACCACTGCCGGCTCCGCGTTGACCGAGCCGGTCCCGATCCTGGGTCGCGCCCCGATCCGAATCTCGGCCACGTCGCGGAGCAGGATCCCGGCGGTGCCGCGGGTGGTGACCACGGTCTGACCCAGGTCCTCGACCGATCGGACCGCCCCGATCCCCCGGATCATCACCTCGGTGTCGTCCTCGACATACACGCCGCCGGAGGAGGTGCCCCCGGCCTCGGTGGCCGCCAGCAACACCTCGCTGAGTGTCACCCCGGCCGCGCGCATCCGCTCGGGGTCCACCAGCACCTGGTATTCCTTCACCTCACCGCCAATGGGAACGACCTGGGCCACCCCGGCCACCGCGAGCAGCCGCTTGCGCACCAGCGCATCGGCCGCGGTGCGGACCTCCATCTGGGTATGGCGGTCGCTGGTCATCCCGACCAGCATGACCTCGCCCATGATCGAGGTGATCGGGGCCAGCGCGGGCGGGGCAATCCCGGCGGGGATCTGTGGCCCGACCATTTGCAGCCGTTCACTGACGATCTGCCGGGCACGGAAGATGTCCATGCCCCAGTCGAACTCCACCCAGACGATGCTGATACCCGAGGTGGAGGACGAGCGTACCCGCCGGACCCCCGGCGCGCCATGCATGGCCGTTTCCACGTGCCAGGTGATCCGGAGTTCGACCTCCTCGGGCGCCATCGCGTGCGCGTCGGTCAAGACAGTCACGGTCGGCGCGGTGAGATCGGGGAAGATGTCCACCGGCGCCGTGATGGCCGCGTAGCCGCCCGCCAACAGCAGGACCGCGGCGGCGAACAGCGTGGCCACGCGGTTGGCCAACGACCAGCGAATGATCCAGTCGAGCATCGCGCCCCCTAGTGCGGGTGGCCGTGATCGCTCACGGCCGCCGGGTTGAGGGAGGCAAGCCGCACCTGATAGGCGCCGGTGACCACGACCCGTTCCCCCGCAGTGACACCCGACGTCACAAGTACCCACTCCCCATCGGACGGGCCGACCGCCAGCACTCGGCGTTGAAACAACTCACCGCCCACCTGCACATACGCCACGGCCACCCCATCCTCCATCCGGATGGCGCTCACCGGTACGGCAGTCCCCTCGACCCCCGCGCCCATCAGGAGGTGACCTCGGGCCAGCATGCCGGCCCGCAAATCGCCACCGGGATTGGCCAGCCCGAATGTCACAGCTATGGAGCGGGTACCCGGGTCCACGACCTGCGTGGCCGACACCGGTCGCCCGGCCCGGTACACCAGGTCGGACCCCTCCACGGAGAAATTGGCTCCCTGGACCTCCGCCAGGCGCCCGGCCTGGGATACCGACAACCGGAATCGCACCCATAGCGTGCGCGTGTCCGCCACCACGAACAGCGGCGCACCAGCGTCCACCCGTGCACCGAGCATCAGATTCCGCGACACCACCACCCCGTCGATGGGCGACCGCACCCTGAGGGCCGCGCCGGAATCTGCCGACACGCCCAACGCCTCCAGCGACCGCCGCGCCACGGTCAATTCGTGCCTGGCTTCCTCCAGGCGCCGAGTCGGGATCGCCTCGGCGGCGTGCAGCCGCTCCATCCGGGCCGCCTCGCGTTCGGCGTGCTCAACGCGCGCCACGAGCGCGGACCAGGACGACTCCCCGTCAGCGGAGGTCAGCACGGCCAGCACCTGCCCGCGGCGAACCCGCGCACCAACGGATGGCGCTGCCGCGTTCGCGGCCGGCGTGAGAAGCCCGGCGAGCGGCGCAGTGAGCGCGATCATTCCCCCATCGGGCGCCAGGAGCTCCCCGGGCACTGGAACCGCCTCGGCCACAGCACGCACCATCGCCTCCGTGGTCGCGAACGGGACGACCCACTGCTGCTCCTTGAGCAGGACGATGCCCGTCTCCGGTTCAGGCGCCACCGTCGGCAGCTCTGACGCGGAACCGTAGACGAAGACCGGCCCGACCCAGATCTCGTGGCGGCCTCCGGCAGCCGCCAGGGTCATCGTCAGGTCATACGACCCCGCGGTCGGGAGTGCCACGGTGGGACCGTAGATCCCCGGCCTGGTCGGTGCCTCCTCGACCACCTCGTGGTTGCGCCCGTCTGGTCCGGCGAAGGTCAAGGTGAGCGTCCCCGACTGAACCGGCTGGAAATCCGCCAGCGTTGTCAGGTGGATCGCCCAGGGTTCGCTGGCCCGCCCGGCGATCAGGGTGGGGTACTCCATGAACAGCTCGAGCGCGCTTGTCCAGAGCGTCACGGCTTCGGTGTGCGCTCCCTCCTCATCCAGCGTCGGGGGTGGTGGCGCCTCGCAGCCTACGAGGAACAAGGCGAAGGCGACCGGCGCATTCCATCGGGACCGCGTCATCATCTGGCCTCCTGCCCTGCGGGTTGGATCATCGTGTGCGCGCCACCGAGGGCGCGCTCCAGTGCGTAGCGGCTGATCCAGTACTCCGCCCGGACCGCAGCCGCCAGGGCGCCCAGCTCCCGCCAAGCCTCGACGGTCGCGAGGAGGCCAAGCAGATCAAGTTCGCCCCCGGTGTAGGCCACCAACGCGATATCGAGCAGATCATCGCCGCCCGCAGGAGCGGACTCTGCGAGACGCGCCGCCTGGTTCGCAGCGGCAGCATGTCGCGCCGACGCGGAGCGCAATTCGTCGCCGGCCTGGCGTTCGGCCATGGCCAGGCGTGTCGTGGCGGCGTTCACCCGCGCCGCAGCGACCTGCCGAGGCCCCGCACGCCGATCGAAGAGGGCCACCGGGATCACCGCACCGAGGAGCAGCCCCTGGAGTCCGTCATCCTGGTGCTTGTATCCTGCCGTCAGTGCCGGCGCCGGGAGGCGAAGCATGGACTCGGCTCGTGCTTCAGCCTCGGCCAGTGCCAGGCCTGCTCGATATGCCACGAGTCGCGGGTGATGCCGCAGGATCTCGCTGATGTCGGAAATGTGGACCCCAGCGATCTCAGGGCTCACCGGGAGGCCCGCCGGCGCCACGAGCGAGCGATCGGAGGGTGGCAGGACACTCGCCGCGAGGGTCCGCCGCGTTGCGTCCACGTCCAGCGCGGCGGTGGTGGCGAGCCGGTCGTAGCGGATCCGTTCGAGCGCCAGCCGGCGAAGATCGAGTCCAGAGAGATCGCCCGCCGCAAATCGTTCCCGGCCCTGCTGCGCGAGCTGTTCCACCACGCCGGCGACCCGCTGGAGCACCTCCCGGCGTTGTTCGGCAAGCCAGGCCTCGACAAAGGCCTGCTGCAGAGTGAACACCAGGTCGAGGCTGTCCGCCGAGAATTGAGCCGCCACCGCCGCCTGCGCCTCCCGGATGACGGCAGCGCGCGAGCGACCCACCCATGGCCAGCGCAACGGTTGGCTGATCGTCAGGTAGGTCTCCCCACCCCTCCGGTCCGCATCAGCGACCGATTCGCGGGAGACGCCGAGGGCCGGGTTGGGGAATACGCCCGCGGCGCGGGTTGATGCGACCAGGGCGGCGCCGTCGGCTCGCGCGGCTTCGAGCGCCGGGCTGTGGCGGGCGAACACGTCGACGACTTCGTCCATGGTCAGCCGCCGGACCGGCTCCTGCGCGTGCAGGAGCGTGGTCACAAGAAAGTGGAGACCAATGCAAAGACGGGCGGAAGCCTGGAGCACGAAGCGCCTCGGGCCAAGGGTCAATTCCTGACGGGGGTTCCGTCAGGTGCATGCAGGTGTGGGGGTGCGCGAGACGCTGACCGGCACGGCAGAAACCGCCGAACCGGGGAGGTCAGCGTTGGGAGATGGGAGGGGCTCGGGATGGGTGGGCGCGCGGCGGACCGCGGCCCAGATATCGAGTGGGCACCAGCGCCACGGTCGGGACTCGAACACCCTGGTCGTTGAATGCGGGGATGGCCGCCGCGATGATCAGGGGAAGCGGAAGGACCAGGCGCCCACCGGCTGGCAGTCGCTCCGACTCCTCCGACCACGCCGTGCCGCTGTGGCTGCCGTGGGCCTCATCCACATGGATCTGGTGTCCGTCGTGATCCGCGTGATGATGCTGATACGGCACCCAGCCCGCAGCCAGGAGCAGCAGCAGGGGGATCACGATGCCACGGCACCGACGACACCAGCGGAGGAATATCATTACCCGGAAGAGTGCCCGCGCCGTCTGCGGAAGTCAACTGCTTTTGCGCAGGCGGAACACTGACTAGCTTGGAGAGAAGGTTGTGCAGCCACGTCCCATCCTGCGGAGTAGACCCCCATGCTGAAGATCGGAATGCTCGTGGCCCTGGTGGCCAGCCTGACCACCTCGGGGCCCGCCGTCCGTCACTTGACCCTTGTGGACAGCAGCCCGAAGAAGGACGCGGTGCTGACGACCGCCACGACTGAGATCGTCCTCACGTTTAACGAGGGGCTGGATCCGGCGCGGCGAGCGATTTCGCTCCGGGGGCCTTCGGGCGCGGTCACGATGGGTCCGGTCCGCTCCGTCCCCGATACCCTGGCCTTCGCGGCGAGCATCACAGGCCCGATGCCAGCTGGCGTGTACACGGTGTCGTGGCTCGCTGGCGCTCCGGCACACGCCAGCATCCGGGGGCGATACACCTTTACGGTGAAGCCCGCGCCCTGAACCTTCACGCTTCCCACCGGCTGCCGTAGGCCCACCGAACTCAGCTCCGCAGGTGCGGCCTCCGGGGTGTCCGCCCGGGGGGGGCGGGTCGGCCTACTCGCCCCCTCGCTTGGTCCCGAAAAACTCCCTGAGCAGCGCCCCGCACTCCTCCTCCAGCACCCCGCCGAGCACCTCGGGACGGTGGTTCAATTTGGGGTGTCGGAGGAGGTCGTGGATCGAGCCGGCCATTCCCGCCTTCGGATCCCAGGCCCCGAAGACCACCCGCCCCACCTTGGCCAGGACGATCGCGCCGGCGCACTGGGCGCAGGGTTCCAGCGTCACGTACAGGGTGGCATCAGGAAGCCGGTCGGCACGCGCCTCCGCCAACGCCCGCCGGATGGCAAGGAACTCCGCGTGGGCGGTCGGGTCGCCGGTGGCCATCGTCTCGTTGTGGCTGGCACCCAGCACCTGGCCCTCGCGCACCACGACGGCACCCACGGGGACCTCACCGGCGGGCAGGGCGGCCTCGGCCAGCGCCAGAGCGGCGCGCATCCCCTCCAGGTCCGTCGGGCTGATCGGCGGTGTCATGGCCGAAAGATGGCGAGGCAAGGTCACGCGGGGTAGCGCGGTCGCGGCTCCAGTTCCCCCGGGACGCGGATCATCCTATGATCCAAGGTCCCCCATCAGGAGTGATCCCTCGTGTCCTTCTTTGTTGACCCGATCCGTGAATCGCTGCAGCTGACCTGGCTGCAGTTGCAGCAATTCCTGCCCCGGCTGCTCGCTGCCACGGTCATCCTCATCCTGGGCTGGCTGGCGGCCAAGCTGATCCGCCGGCTCGTGATCAAGGGGCTCCGGGTGACCCGGATTGAGCACGCCGCCGAGCAGGCAGGGCTGGATGACTTCCTGCTGCGCGGCGGGGTGCGATTCACGACCGCCACCCTGCTGGGCCAGATCGCCTATTGGGGGGTCTTTTTGGTGGTTGCGTTGGCGGTCTTCAACCTGCTGGGCCTGCCGGTCTCGACCGAATTGATTGACGAGGTGGTGCGTTACATCCCGAGCGTGATGGTGGCGCTGGTGATCCTGGTGTTCGGCTCGCTGCTGGCCGGATTCATCAGCAGCGCCGTGCGCACCTACCTCGACAACATTGGCGTCGAAGGGGCCCGGACCATCGGGTTCCTGACCCAGGGGGCGCTGCTCACCTTCATCGGCATCCTCGCATTGGAGCAGCTGCGGATCGGCGGTCAGGTGCTGGTGTCGGCGTTCCAGCTCGCCTTTGGCGGATTCTGTCTGGCGTTGGCGCTGGCGTTCGGCCTTGGCGGGCGGGAGTGGGCGGCGGGCATCCTCGAGCGGACCTGGAAGGCGCGATGATTGTTGACTGCCATGTGCACCTGAACAACTATCACGAGGACACCGTCGAGACGATCGGCCCGCGCCTGGACGAGTTGGAGCGCCAGATGCGCCGCCACCGGGTGGACCAGGCGCTGATCCTGACCTCCTACAAGGTGACGCCCGGGCGGCCGGCTACCCGGCGCGTGGTCGAAGCTATTGAGGGCCGCCGGCACCTGACGGTCATCGCCGGGCTCGACTGGAACACCTTCCATCCGGACCAGTTGGAGGAATTGGACGGGTTTGTGCGCGCCGGGCGGGTGCGCGGGCTCAAGCTGTATCCGGGCTATCAATTCTTTTATCCGGCCGACGAGCGCTGGGCGCCGGCCTATGCCTTTGCCGAGCAGCACAAGATCCCGGTGATGATCCACTCCGGCGATACCTTTGCGCCGACCGGCAAGGTGAAGTACAGTCACCCGCTCCATGTGGACGACGTGGCGGTGGATTTTCCCGGCGTGAATTTCGTGATCTGCCACCTCGGCAACCCGTGGATCCGCGATTGCATGGAGGTCGTCTACAAGAACACCAATGTCTACACCGACATCTCCGGGCTGGTGCTGGGGGACTTCACTGACCGCTTTGAGCGCTACATGCGGCGACAGTTCCAGGAGATGCTACTGTACGGGGTGGAGCCGGCCAAGGTGCTCTACGGCACCGACTGGCCGATCTCATCGATGGAGTCGTACCTGGCCTTCATGCAGGAGCTGGCCATCCCGTCCGCCGAGCGCAAGCGGATCATGGCCGACAACGCCCTGAAGCTCTATGGGCTGGAGCCGGCGAACGGGCTGGTGAGTGGCGGGCGCGCGCGGGGGTGACGAAGCGGGGGGTGCCTCACCGCCTCGGCGTGCCCATCCCCGTCCCATGGGCGTCCATGACGCGCCGCACCCGTGCCATGTGGCCCGCCATGAACTGCTGATGCTCGGACGCACTCATCTCCGACATCCGCAGGAGATCCTGCCGCAATGAGTCGACGGTTGCTTCCCAGGCGCTGTTCTCCGGCGAGTCGGCGCCTCGCATCCCCTGGGTGACTTCCGCAATCATATTCGTCACCATCACTCGGTGCGTCGGCAGCATGGCGTGCAGGCTGTCGGCACCGACACCATCCATCGAGCGCAGGTGGGCTTCCATCTGATCCATCGCCCCGCCGCTCCCCATGTCGTGCATGCCGGACATCATCCCACTGGTGTCCCGGGCGATCATGGCCTGGTCCGTGTCCGCGTCATCGTCAGGCCTGCCGTCGGAGCAGGCCGCGAGTACGACTGCGACCACAGCAAGGGACACGAGCGGCCGGTGCGCAAGCGGACGGTAAACAACTGTCATGAGAATCTCCTCCTCAGGTGTAGTGAGTGCGTTTCAGGCGGCCATCTTGCGACACGCGTCGGCACAGCGCCGGCATGCCTCGGCGCAGCGCTGGCAGTGGGTCATGTCGTGGGCACTACATTCCTTGGCACACCAGTCGCAGATATCCGCACACAGCTGGCAGAGCTGCTTGGCGAACGGACTGTGGCGCGCGATCGCATCGCTGCAGAGCCGACAGATGGCCGCGCACTCGATACAGCACGAGGGGCAGGCATTGGAGCTCTCCTTGCCGACCATCTCCGCAAAACAGTGGCCGCAATCCGTCGCACAGTCGTTGCACGCGGCAATGCAGTCCGTGGCGGTGGCGTCCAGATGCTCACTCATGGCGTGCTCCCTTGGTCGTGGTCTGGGGTTCACGGCGAGCCCGTGACGCCCCATGCTGCCCTTATCGTCCATGGATAGATGGGCGAAGGGCACGAGGGCCACAATCGCTCGCAGGGTCTACTCCTGTTGTGCCGGGGTGCGCAGCGGGCAAGGCGTTCACGCGGCGGGGGCAGTCGGGGGGAATGGTCTCAACGGTGGTGGCAGCGGAGGCGACCGGAGCGACGGTCCGGCGCCCGCACACCAAACAGCTCCAGCAGCGCCCGCTCGCGAGCCCCCCCCGCAGGCCACCGCGCGCTCCGGAGGATCCGGGCGCAGAGACCGGCCGCGATCACGAGGCCTGGGACCCCCGACCTACTCGAGGATTCGATTCTCCGATCCCGTCGCTCACGCCTTGCGATGTGCGGGAAGGGGAGTGTGAGTCTGCGGCCTCTGCGGTGAATGCCTGGTCAACGCCTACTGGAACGCCCCGAACCGCAGCTGGATCAGCGTGCCCGGGTGCGGGCCCGCGCCGCGCACCAGGATCCACAAGTGGTCCAGGGTCGCCGGCACACACGCCCTTGTGAGGCACGGCACGCACGCCTGGCCGGGCGGGCACTCGGCAGCGACGGGTACCCCGAGACCGTGGAGGATGGCGTAGAGGTTCTCGGAGTTGACCCCGACCAGGACGTTGCTCCCAGGAGGCACCGCCCGGATCGCCTCGACGAGCGGGGTGACCGCCAGGCGCGAGGGGGTCGTGTCCGACACCACGCGGCCATCAGCCTGCACGCCGGGGCGGGGATGCTGGGTGACGACGAGCCCGCGGCTCACCGCGACCGGTTCGACCATCTGGCGCGCACGTGTGGTATGGCTGCTGAAGACGTGCGTGAACGGTACCAACTCGACTGTGCGGGCCAGGAGCTCGGCCCGCGCTCGCCCGATGGCACTGAGCGGATACTCCGGCCGCGTCGGGTCGATCTCGGCATGGCGCACGAGGTACACGGTGGTGGTGCGCTGCGCGCAGAGCGGCGCGGCCTGGAGCAGTCCGAGCAGCAGGAGGGCGGCGGCAAGCTGAGCGCCGCGGGGGCTCCGTTGATACCGGTGCCCGGCGCCCCGGACGGTCCCGGGCCCGAGTGGCGGGACGGACGGCCGGAGGCCATGGCTGTACCCGGGGAAGACGTCGAGGAATTGTTCAAGGGTGAACGGCAGTTGCATGCTTGCTCCGGAGGCGAGGGCAGCCGGCTAGCTCCACCGGTTGCACTCCAAGATACCACCAGCGAACCCGGCAGAGCTCACGCCCGCCCGAGGAAGCGCGGCGGAGATCGAGATCCTTCCGACCCGCTCCGCGAGCCGTTCAGGATGACACCGATTACCCCCGATTATCGAGACCCCCTCCGCGCTCTCCGGGGCTCCGCGTGAGGTCGTTGTTTCGGAGGCGCCCGGAGGGGGCGAACAGAGGGTGCGCCCCCAACCGTGCATCTCCAACCGTGCGCCCCCCACGGTACGGCCCCAGCGGACTCGACGGCGAGGTTTGCCTCGCCGTCGCCCCACCCGTCAGGGATGCCCTGCCCCACCACCCATCTGTTCCACATGCGAGCGCTGGGCCGGTGTCAGCAACGCCTTCGCCTGAATCGCATAGCTCACCCTGACCCACTGCATGTTCCCCTCGGCGGTGTGGTGCGCCATGAAGAACGGCCGCATCGCGGCGGTGTCAGGTGACTCGGCGCCCTGCAGCTTGCGCAGCTCCATGTGCGCGGCGTGGGCCGGGTGATGCGCCGCCGTGACCGCCGCCTTCTCCGCCTCGACGAGCGCCGTCAGCGCCGCTTCCTGCTGGCTGGTCAGGGAGAGATGAGCCTTCATCTCGAGCACCTTTGCCGGGGCATACCCGCCGAACAGGCCGGTGAGCGGGCCCATCGGTTTATCCCCACCGCCGCCCATCTGCATGCCGCCCTGGCCCATCATGCCCATGCCCTGGCGTGGCTGCTGGCCGTGTTGCTCATGTCCCTGCGCCAGGAGCGGGGTGGCCGAGAGGGCCAGGATCGTGATCATCGTTGACGCGTGCTTCATGGTGAGTCTCCAGTCAGGGTGGTCCATCAGGAAGGACGGAACAGGGTCCGCCCCGCAATAACATGAAGTTCGTACCTGGCAATCATCGAGATCCCTCCGGCCCGCTCCGCGAGCCGTTCGGGACGACACCAATTACCCCCAACCATCGGGACCCCTCCGCGTTCTCCGCGGCTCCGCGTGAGGTCGGTGATCTTGGGGGCGCACAGAGGGTGCGCCCCCAACAATCCGCCCCTACAGGTTTCCGCCGCGCTCAAAGTGCAGGGTCTCCCCCTGCCGCACCACCCGCACGGTATCACCCTCGACATAGGTGCCCTCCAGCAGCGCCAGCGCCAGCGGATTCTGCACCATCCGCTGGATCACCCGCTTCAGCGGCCGCGCGCCGTACACCGGGTCGTATCCCTGCGTGGCGAGCCATTCCATTGCCTCGGGGGTCACTTCCAGGGTAAGCCCGCGATCGGTGACCATCTGGCGAAGCCGGGCCAGCTGCAGCTCCACGATCCGCGACAGATCCTCGCGCGTCAGCGGCCGGAAGACCACGATGTCGTCCACCCGGTTCAGGAACTCCGGCCGGAAGTGGTTGCGGAGCTCATGCCGCACCCGCGACTCCACCTGCTCCCAGGCCGCCCCGTCCGCCACCGCCCCGGCATCCACGATGAACTGGCTGCCGATATTGGAGGTCAGGATCAGCACGGTGTTCCGGAAGTCCACCGTGCGCCCCTGGCTGTCCGTCAGCCGACCATCGTCCAGAATCTGCAACAGCACATTGAAGACGTCCGGGTGCGCCTTCTCGATCTCGTCAAAGAGCACCACGCTGTAGGGCCGGCGGCGCACCGCTTCCGTGAGCTGGCCGCCCTCCTCATACCCCACGTAGCCCGGCGGCGCGCCGATCATCCGCGCCACCGCGTGCTTCTCCATGTACTCCGACATGTCCAGCCGCACCAGCGCCCGCTCATCGTCGAAGAGGAACTCGGCCAGGGCGCGCGCGGTCTCGGTCTTGCCCACCCCCGTGGGGCCGAGGAAGATGAAGCTGCCGGTGGGGCGGTTGGGGTCCTGCAACCCGGCACGGCTGCGCCGCACCGCGTTTGCCACCGCGGTCACCGCTTCGAGCTGCCCCACCACCCGATGGCCCAGCTCCACTTCAAGGCGCGCCAATCGCTCCCGATCCGATTCCAGCATCTTCGTCACCGGAATCCCCGTCCACTTCGCCACGATCTCGGCGATATCCTCGGCGTCCACCTCCTCGCGAAGGTACTTGGCCGTGGACTGGATCGTCGCGAGCCGTGCCTCGTCGGCGGCCGCTTCCTGTTCCAGCTTCGGGATCTCGCCATAGCGCAGCTCGGCGGCACGCTGGAGATCGCCGCGCCGAGTCACCTGGTCGGCCTCGGCACGCAACGCCTCCACCCGCGCCTTCTTCTCCTGGATCTCGTGGATGGCGCCCTTTTCCGCCTGCCACTGCGCCTTCATGCCACCGCTCTGCTCCTTCAGCTCGCTGATCTCCTGCTCCACCCCCTGGCGACGCTCGACGCCAGCCTTGTCCTTCTCCTTGAGCAGCGCCTGCCGCTGAATCTCGAGCTGCAGAATGCGGCGCTCCACCTCGTCGATCTCCTGCGGCAGGCTGTCAATCTCGATGCGCAACCGGCTCGCCGCCTCATCCACCAGGTCAATCGCCTTGTCGGGCAGGAACCGATCACCGATGTAGCGGTCGGAGAGCGTGGCGGCTGCCACCAGGGCGTTGTCGGTGATCCGGATGCCGTGATGCACCTCATAGCGCTCCTTGAGGCCGCGCAGGATGGCGATGGTGTCCTCCACGCTGGGCGGCGCCACGAACACCGGCTGGAAGCGCCGCTCCAGCGCCGGATCCTTCTCGACGTGCTTGCGGTACTCATCCAGCGTGGTGGCGCCGACCACGTGCAGCTCACCGCGCGCCAGCGCGGGCTTGAGCATGTTGCTGGCGTCCACCGCCCCTTCGGCGGCCCCGGCACCCACGATCGTGTGCAGCTCGTCAATGAAGGTGATGAAGCGCCCCTCCGCCTCGGTCAGCTCCTTCACCACGGCCTTGAGGCGCTCCTCGAATTCCCCCCGATACTTGGCGCCGGCGAGCAACTGGCCAATGTCCAGGGCCACGATCTCCTTGTGCCGCAGGGAGTCGGGCACGTCGCCGTCCACGATGCGCTGCGCGAGCCCCTCCACGATCGCGGTCTTCCCCACGCCGGGCTCACCAATCAGGACAGGGTTGTTCTTGGTCCGGCGGCTGAGCACCTGCATCACCCGCCGAACCTCTTCGTCCCGGCCGATGACCGGGTCGAGCTTTCCGGCCCGGGCCTGGTCGGTGAGGTTGCGGGTGAAGCGCTGCAACGCCTGGTACTTCTCTTCGGGGCTCTGGTCGGTGACGCGGTGGGCACCGCGGACCCCTTCCAGGGCGGTGCGGAGCTCCTTCGCGGAGAGATTGGCCTCGCTCAGGAGCTCGCGGGCAGTGGTGCCCTTCACCTCGCTCAGGGCCAGGAGCAGGTGCTCGGTGGACACAAAGGCATCGCCGAGCGTCTTGGCCTCGGCTTCGGCCTTGTCGAAGACCTGGTGGAGTTCGCGGCTGAAGGAGGGCTCGGCGCCCCCGCTCTGGGTGGGGAAGCGAGCCAGCTCCCGCTCGACCGACTCACGCAATTGGGAGACGTTCAGGCCGGCCTTCTGAAGCAGCGGCTGGACGATTCCCTCATCCTGGGTCAGGAGCACCGAGAACAGGTGGGCGTCGTTGACCACCGGGTTGCCCCGGGAACGGGCGAGTTCCCCCGCATCGCGGAAGGCCTCCTGCCCCTTGATGGTCAATCGCTCAGGCCGAATCATTCAAGCATCCTCTCACGAAAAATTCACAAAACCTTATAAAACAACAAGTTAGAGAGTGGCAATAGATATACCAGTTTAACCGGCCAGATTGGCAGACGCCAGCCCATGGTGGAGGTTTTCCACACGTCGGTCGCCGCGGAGAACTACCCGCGAGGGGGTACGAGGACCCGCCGATCGCCGTTCCGCCGAGTGTGCCCCTGCCGGTCTGACCATTCCAGCAAGGGAATCAGGTACTTCCGGGTCAGCCCCAGCCGGTCGCGGAGGGCCCCCGGGGTCACTTCTCCCTCGTGCTCGGCGGCGACGCCGCGAACGGCCTCGGTGAACACCGCCAGCGCCGCGGTGGTGAAGTAACGGTCCTGCTCCAGTCGCTCGATCCGGCCGGCTCGCGCCAGGAGGCGCAGGGCCGCCTCGACTTCGGCGGCCTTCAGGGTCGCCGCCAATTCGGTGACGGTCGGGGGGGTCAGTCCCGACGCCTCCAGCTGCTCGGCGATCCGCTCCAGCAGCGGACTCCCACCGGCCACCGACGGTTCGAAGCCGGGCAGCCGGACCAGGCCGTCTGCCACGACGAGTTCTCCGCGCTTCTCCAGGGACTGCAGCGCCGCTCCGATGACCCAATCGGGGGCCTTGATGACTTGGCGGAGTGTACCGAGCGACAGGCCGGCCTCGGCCGGGTGCTCCCCATGCCAGTTCTCCAGGTACCTGACCGCCTCGGCCTCTGCGGCACGCACGCGGGTGGACTCCACCCAGCGATCGCCGATGCGCCGCACCCCGCTGGTCTTGTCGGCCAGCCTGGTTGCTTCGGCGGGGGGAAGCCCGGTGTACTGCGGCAGGGAGCTATCCGCGAGCCCCTCCGCGCGCCGGCTGAGGAGCGCCACGAGCCGATCGCCCGCGGCCTCGCTGGTAAGCTGCTCGGGCCACTGGGACCGACGCGGGGGAGCGGGGTCCAGCACGATCCCGCCACCGATGGTGGTGACGGGGCTGTAGCTGCGCAGCACCAGCCGATCGCCTGCGCGCGCCACGACCGGGGACTCCAGGGCCAATCTGGCCAGGCCGGTTCCGCCCACTGCGATCACCCCCCTCGGATGCACCCGCGCCAGCACCTCGGCAGTGCCGAGATGCACACGTACCCTGGTGCGCGCCGCCAAGGCGCGTGGCGCGGCCGGGAGGAGATGCAACTCGACATCCAGTGCCGCAGTCGTCTCCCACGACTCGGCGGCGTGGACGAGCAATTCGCCCCGTCGCACGGTACCCCGGTCTACGCCGGCGACCCCGATGGCGGAGCGCATGCCACCGGAGAGCACGGCCACTTCCTGGTTGTGGCGGGCCAGGCTGCGAACC
>JBHEPH010000038.1:0-4539 GCA_046260395.1 Gemmatimonadales bacterium | reverse complement strand
GGGGGACCGGGCCAGTCGTTCCCTGAGCTCGGCCTCCACCAGCTCGAGCCACTCGTCGGTGACCAGGTCGCACTTGGTCAGGACCGGGATGCCGGCGGGCACCCTGAGCTGTTCAACGATGGCCAGGTGCTCCAGGGTCTGGGGCATCGGCCCCTCGGCGGCATCGACGACCAGCAGGACCAGATCCACCCCACTCGCCCCGGCCACCATGGTGCGCACAAAGTCCTCGTGGCCGGGCACGTCCACGACACCGACCGGCGGGAGCCCGGCGAAGTTCAATGGCGCAAAATTGAGGTCGATGGTAATGCCGCGGCGTCGTTCCTCCTGCAACCGGTCCATCGTCTGGCCGGTGAGCGCACGCACGAGCGCCGACTTGCCGTGGTCAATGTGCCCCGCCGTCCCGATGATCATCGTGGCACCCAGGCGCGCTGTTCCCAGAACTCCAGCGCCGGCAGGGCCCGCCCCTCACCGAGATGGTACTGGAGGTATCGGGAAAACAGCCGCCGATGGGCGGCGAAGTGCCGCTCGTCCAGGGCGGGAAGTTCAGCGCCGGGTGTGGCGAATGCCCGAAGGTCGGCCTGGTCGGCGGGTACCAGCACGGGACCCTGGTGACCCGTGGCACAGGAAGGACACAGCAGGCCGCCATCCGCGGCACTGAAGCGGAGCGGTGTTTCGTCGGGGAGTGGCGCACCGTCCCTGGCACAGCAATGCACGGCGGGCTCGAAGCCCAGCACCGAGACGAGTTGCCAGAGCATGCGCAGGCCGAGCGGCTCGATGGCGGCCTCAGGGGCGATCTCAAGGGCCGCGAGGGCATCACGCAGCAGGTCGAAGCTGGGTTCATGCGCCGCGGCCGGCGCGAACTGGAGCATGATCTCGGCGAGCAGGCTCGCCGTGGCGAAGCGATCCATCCGGGCGGCCAGCCCGACCCGGAGTGCGGTGATCTCAAACGCCGCGAGGGTGTGCAAGTCGGAGCGGCGCGCGGGGATGATGTGCGCGATGCCCTCGCTGCAGAGGTGGAGCGCCGCCCCGAAGCGGCTCCGCGGCCGCGAGGCCCCCTTGGCGATGGCGCTCTGGATGCCGAGGTCCCGGGTGGCAAGGCGGGCGATCTTGGAGGTTTCCCCGTAGCGCATCGTGCTGAGCACGATGGCCGGGGTCAGGACGGTGGTCACCGGATCAGGGCAGGAGTTCCGGCGGGAGCTCCTGGCCTTCAGCCGGAACCAGGGCGATGGCCATGCCGACGGCGCACTGCCCAACGGTCACCGCGCGAATCTCGGTCAGGTTGGCGCGGAAGACCCGGACGCGGCCGAGCGAGCTGCCGCCGGTGCACGATCCGGCCTCGAGGGCGTAGATCAGATTGAAGCGGTCCACGACCACGGAGCTGTTGGCGACCACCGGGATGCCCTGCCCCGCGCCACGCACCACGGACCGGGTCCGGGTATTGAACTCCAGGAGCCCGTCAAATGGGCTGGCAATGAACAATCGTTCCCCGCCATCCGAGGTGACCCAATTGGGCTGGGCGCCGAAGCCGCCAAGATTGGCAATTTCGATGCGCCGGATCGGGTCCACGATGGAGAGGCGTCCCTCGGGAAAACTTCCGTCGACCGCCGAGCCGGTGTTCAGGATGTAGAGGAAGCCGTCCCCGGCGACGGTACCACTGCGGGCGTTCCCGGGCCCGGGGAGCGGGACAGAATCCCGTCCGGCACTCCGGGTGTTGGTGAAGGGATCCACGACCGTCAGCCAGCTCTCCCCGACTCCGCAAATCTCCTTGGAGCCCGGGCAGAGGGTCAGATTGGCGTTGAGGACGAACAACCTGCCGCGCGCCTGGAGAATCGCCGTGGGCCACTGGCCCACCGCGACGCTCGCCGTGTCGTCGGACCGCAGGTCAATGCGGGTGATGGTATTCAGGCCAGGATTGGAGACGTAGGCCACCGAATCGCCGATGAGCATGGCGTCGAATGGTCGCGCACCAGGCGCCATCTGGACGATCCGTTCCAGCCGTCGGTTGACCAGGTCCACCACCGCCACCCCGTCCGCGGGCCCGAGCGGGACCAGCGCAATCGTCCCGCGCGTGGCAACCCGCATGGGCACGGCTCCCGGCACCGGGATGAGCAGCCGGGTTGGCACGCCCTCCGGGCGGAGGGGCACGAAACTGAGGCTGGGCTCGTCCCGGTTCACCACCAGCAGATACTCCAGGGGCGGTGGCAGCGGTGCGGTCGTCGCTGCGCATCCGGCCAGAAGCCACGCCAGGATACTGGTCAGCAGATTCCGTGTCATCCCGTCAAGAATACACGGCCGGGCGGGGAGACGGCAGCCGGGTCAGCCGCCGGCGCGGACTCCCAGGTGGAGGACGCGACCGCGGGCCCGGAAGCCGACCACCTGCTCCCATCGGGCGTCGAAGAGATTCTCGACCCGGCCGCCGACGGTCAGCCCGGGCGCCAGGCTCCGGAGGCTCCAGGAGGCAGCCAGGTCGGCGGTCGTTCGCGACGGAAGCTGGACCCGGGTGGCGGGCCACTCCCGGAAATCGACGTCATCCCGGGCACCGAGGTGATGCACGTCCACCCGCATCGTCACTGCGCGGGAGGGCTGCCAACGGGCGCCGAGCGCCGCGGTGAAGTCGGGGCGGCGCACCAGGGACTCGCCTTCCCGGAACGCCGGGGAGGTCCCGCCACCCGCATCGGTGACCCGGGTCCGCAGCGCGGTGGCCTGCGCCGAGACGCTCCACGCCGCGTGTGGGCTGACCATCGCTGCCACTTCCAGCCCGCGGCTGGTTGCCGCCGCGACATTGCCGTAGGTCGGCTCGCCGGGTGCCGCCACGGCATACTGGATCAGGTCACGGAACACCTGGCTGAACCAGGAGGCGCTGACCCGGGCACGGCCCCCAGCCAACAACTGATCGGCCCCCACTTCCCAGGAGGTGGCGTGTTCGGGCTGGAGCGCCGGATCGCCCACCTCGAATGGCGATTTCGCGAACAACTCCGCGAATGTCGGGGCCTTGAAGGCTCGCCCCGCCTGGGCACGCAACGTCAACCCGCTTGTCGGCTGCAACGTTCCGCCGAGGCGCCAGGTGCCCGCGCTGCCGAAGGCAGAATTGTCGTCCAGGCGCACGCCGGCGTTGAGTGTCGCCGACTCCCCCATGACATAGGCGGCCTCGGCATAGGCAGCCCGGGTGGATCGCTGGGCGCGGAAGGCGTCTTCCTCGCTGAACACCCCGCTCCCGAAATTGGAGGTGGTCGACCCGGCCTGGCGCTGGCGTTCATCCTCGTACTGGAATCCCACCGTGGCGGCCACTGGCCCGCGCCCGGCAGCTCGGAGACGAAGGTCAGCACCGGTGCGGTGGCTCCGTCCAGCGCGGTTCGCGGCAAAGCCGAAGCCAGTGGAATCCCCCGGATGGTCCATGCGGTTGGAGAAACCGTCCTCGGTGCGGCTGGCCGTACCCAGCAGCTGCACCGTGAGCACGGAGGACAGCCGACGGGCCACGCTGGCGCTCAGCGCCACCTGGCGCTCGGTGACGAACTGGTTGCTGTCGACCGCTTCGCCGGAGGAATTTGTCGGAAATGCCGAGCGGACGTCGCTGTAGCGCGCCGTGAGGGAGCCGGTCACCGGCGCATCGACACGGGTATCCAGCCGGCCGCTCACGCCGGAATGCCGATAGTCGTTGTTGAAGTCGTACAGCCCGTCGCTGGTGGTTCTCCCGGCCTGGAGACTGACGGTGCCCAGCCGGCCGCCACCCTGCACCGCGCCCCCAAGGCGCCTGTTGCCGAGGCCGCCCGCCCCAAGCGATATCTCCGGGGTCAACGCCCCGGCACCGCGACGCGTGAACACCTGGACCACCCCGACCATGGCATCGGCCCCGTGCACGACGCTGGCCGGTCCGCGGACGATCTCGATCCGCTCCACGTTTTCGACATTGAGATTGGCGAAGTTGAACGCCCCACCGGGACTGTTCATCGTCACCCCATCCACCAACACCTTGACGTAGTCACTTTCCCCACCGCGCAGAAAGAGCGAGGTGGCCGCCCCATAGGATCCCGACTGGACAGTCACGAGCCCTGGCACGTCGCGCAGGGCATCGAGCAGGAGGGTGATTCCGCGCTCGCGAAGCTCCGCGCCGGTGATGACGGTGTGGGTGGAGGACAGCGCCCCGGCGCGCACCTGAAGGTGGCTCGCGGTGGTAATGACGTCCGGCAGGCGGACGGTATCCGGCTGCTGGGCGAAGAGTGCGGCAACGATCACGAGGTACATGTCAGTCCGAGTCCGTGGATGGTAAGGGGTTCAACTGAGGTGCGTCAGGAAAGCCATGCTCGCCTGGCCGCAACGGCACCACCTGCGGGGCGCCGTCGCACCAGGTGGTCACGGCAACGGGCCACTCGAACACCGCCGCCAGACGCTCCTGCCGGAGCACATCGAGGGGTGTCCCCTCTGCCGCCACGCGGCCGCGGTGGAGGAGCAGCATCCGGTCGGCGTAACGAGCGGCGAGGTTGAGATGGTGGGTGATGACCATGCCGCCGAGTCCTTCCCGGACCAGGCGGGCCACCAGCT
>JBHEPH010000037.1:28235-28474 GCA_046260395.1 Gemmatimonadales bacterium | reverse complement strand
CTGCTCCGGGGCCGGATTGTCTTCGATGCCATCACCCTGGAGGAGCCGCGGCTGGAGCTGGTGCAGCACCGCGGCGGCCGGATGAACTACGAAGAGGTGCTCAAGGCGGGGGAGGGCGCGGGGGATGGCCCGCCCGGCTACTTCGAGCTCCGTCAGCTCCGGGTGAACAACGGCTTCGTGCAGATCTCGATTCCCTGGAATCCCGCGGGTCACCTGCGCACGCAGGCGGCGCGAGACTC
>JBHEPH010000037.1:22286-28225 GCA_046260395.1 Gemmatimonadales bacterium | reverse complement strand
CAACCGGGCCTGGCCGGGCCGCCGCATCATTGACGGCCCCGAGGGGCTGACGTCGGTGCGCACCATCGAGGGGCTCACCACTCACATCCCCTCCCTCCGGATCAGCACGCCGCAAAACGATCCGGTGCGCGCGGTCATCAACACCTTCCAGGGCCGGGTCAGTGATCCCGGCCTGGACATCCGCGCGGCAACGGGCACCATCGAGACCGCCGCGGACAGCCTGGTCTTTGCCCTGGTGCGGCTGGAGCTGCCCAACACCTCAGCCACCGGCCGCGGGCGGGTGGACTGGCCCCAGGACACGCTGCTCTTCAACATGGAGTTCTCGGCGCGGCGGCTGGCGCTGGCTGATATCCGGTTCATCAGCCCGGACTTTCCCGATTATTCCGGCCAGGCGGTGGCCCGGATCCGCTCGGTCAATGGCACTCTCCTGCGCGCCGAGCTCCCCCAGCTCCGCGTGGGTGACGCCACGAGCCAGATCGAGGGAAGTCTTACCGCGCTGACCCATATGTACCGCGGCCTGGGCTTTGAGCGGCTGGCGCTGCAACTGCGCGACGTCAACCTCGACGCCGTCCGGCCCTACCTCGATACCATCCCCCTCGATGGCTGGCTCTCGGGATCCCTGCGCGCCGACGGCTATTTCGACGACCTGACCGTGAATCTCGACTGGATCTTCCGGGATGATGCCGTCGCGGGTCAGCCCTTGAACCGCATCGCGATGGTCGGGCGCGTGGCGGCGGGCGGGGACGAGGGGTTCACCTTCCGGGAAACCGCCATCCCGGCGGCAGACCTCGACCTGCTGACGGTGCGCAATGTGGCCCCGGCGGTGCTGCTCGATGGCCGCCTGGCGTTGAGCGGCCAGCTCGACGGCCCCTGGACCAACGCCACCTTTACCGGCTTGATCGAACATCGCGACGGCGAACGACCGCCCACCGTGGCGGAAGGCCGGTTTCGCGTTGATACCCGGGCACCGCTGGTCCGTCTGGCCGGTGACCTGAATCTTCGGCCCCTCGCCCTGGCCGGGCTGCAGGGGAGCTTTCCACAACTCCAGTCGGGGGCCTTCTTCGCCGGCCGCTTCTGGTTTGAGGGGTCCGCCGACAGCCTGAGCATCGATGCCGACCTGCGCGGGGACGGCGGCCGCATCCAGGCACGGGGGGTGGTGCGGGTGGATGGAGAGGTCCCGGCTGCGGAAGGACTGCTGGTGATCTTCGATTCGCTCGATCTGGCCCAGCTTGACCCGCGAGGGGTCTCCACCCGGTTGCAGGGCGAGATGCTGTTGGACGGCCGCGTGGACTCGACCGGTGTGCCGAGCGGCGACCTCGTCCTGCACCTTGGCCCCAGCCGGGTGCGGGAGGTGGAACTCGATTCCGCGCTGGCCCACCTGAGAATCCAGGACGGTTGGCTGGTGGTGGATACCGTGGAAGTGCGCTGGCCCGGCGGCAGCGGCGGCGGGGCGGGCACCCTGGGCTGGGCGGAACCGGACTCGGGCTCGGTGCGGTTCTCCGTCATCAACGGGGATCTGGCGCCGGTGGACTCGCTGTTGCGGACCTTCATTGCCTCCCACGAGGACCCGACCCTGCGCAGCCCGCTGGGCGGCCTCATCAATATGGAGGCCGAGTTGTTCGGGTCGCTCGATCACCTGGGGGGCGAACTCCGCTTCGACACCGATTCGGTGGGCTGGGACACCTGGCGGATCAAGGGCGCCGGCGGCACCCTGGCGTGGGATCTGGGGGCGGTGCGCACCATCCACGGCGCGATGGCGGCGGACTCCCTGGTCCGCGGCAACATCAAGTTCAACGCGCTGCGCGGCGGGGCTGATGGGCCGCTGGACTCCCTGGCCTGGTGGGGCGGCGTGCGGGGCGGCCCCACCGCCGGTGTGACGGCGGCGGGCCGGTGGATTACCCGCGGGGGCACGTTCCTGGCGCTGGACACGGTGTTCCTGGATCTCGGCCGTAACACCTGGACGCTGCGCGAGCCGGCGCTGATCACCCTGGCGGATTCCGTGATCGTCCTGGGGACGGTCGCGGTGGCCGCCGCGGACGGATCCGGCGTGCTGGAACTCATCGGGAACTTCCCCGGCGAGCAGCCCGGCAACCTCGAGGTTCACATCGTCGGGCTCGATATCCAGGACCTCTATGGCGTCCTCCAGCAGGACACGACCGGTATTGCCGGTACTCTGGCGCTCGATCTGCGGATCGGGGGTACGGCGCGGGAGCCGACGATGCGTGGCAGCGCCTCCGCGCAGGGACCGGTGTTCGGCGAGGTCCGGGCGCCCCTGGCCCGCGCGGTCCTCAATTATGAGAACCGTGTCCTACAGTCCAACCTGACCTTTTGGCGCACCGGGGAGCCGATCCTCGAGGTCGAAGCCCAGCTGCCGATGGACCTGGCGTTCCAGGGCGCCGCCGAGGATCGGTTCCTGCCGGGCGAGCTGTTGATCCGGGCGCGTGCCGACAGCCTGGACCTTGCCGTGGTCGAGGCGCTGACCACGAACCTGCGCCGGGTGCGCGGGGTGGTCGAGATCGATGCGCGGATCGGTGGGAGTTGGGCGTCCCCGCAGATGGCCGGGCAGATCGTCATCAGTGATGCGGGGATGACGCTCCCGAGTCTCGGCGTGCGCTATGAGCCGTTCGGCGGTGCGATCCGGTTCGACGGCGATTCGGTCTATTTCGATGACCTGGCCATCCGCGGCAGCAGCACGCTCAGCCCGGGTCTCTTCGAGCGGACGACGTCGGCGGGCGGGCTGGTGATCGGCGGTTCGGTGCGGGTGCCCCGGCTGACCGAGCCGGAACTGCGGGTGCGCCTGACGCCGACCGACTTCCTGGTGCTCGATGTCCGGGACTTCCTGACGGCCCGCACCAGCGGCGCGGTGCAGCTCAACGGTCCCTTCTGGCGGCCGGTCCTGACCGGCACCGCGCGCGCCACCGGCGGCGTCCTCTACTTCCAGGACCTGGTGAGCAAGTCGGTAGTGAACCTCTGGGACCCGGAAGTCGCCGACCTGGTAGACACGCTGGAACTGCGCCGCCTCCGACTCGGGGCCGCCTTCCAGAGCCGGTTCCTCGACTCACTCCGGATCGAGAACCTCAACTTCACGGTGGACGAGGACTTCTGGCTGCGCTCGAATGAGGCCAATGTGCAGCTGGTCGGGAACGTCATCGTGAACAAGCTGCGGCGGCAGTACCGGGTGGACGGCATCCTCAACACGCCGCGCGGGAGCTACTCGCTCAAGATCGGCCCGGTGACGCGGGAGTTCGCGGTGCAGTCGGGGACCGTCCGGTACTTCGGCACCCCGGACCTGAACGCCGACGTGGACATCACCGCCACCCACCAGTTGCGGACCACCGAAGCGGGGCTGGAGGACGTGACGGTCACGGCCCGCATCGGTGGCACGATCCTGATTCCGCGCCTGGCACTCGAAACCGATGTCCGCCCGGCGATTCCAGAGCGCGACATCATCGGACTGCTGTTGCTGGGACGGCTGGGCGGTGGGGCTGGCAGTGCGCAGGATGCCTTGAGTGTTGATGCCGGCATCGCGTACCTGCTCGGTGCCCTCTCGAGTGAGGCGAGCCGCGCCCTGATCGCGGACGCTGGCCTGCCCCTCGACATGCTGCAGCTGCGCGTGCCGTTCGAGGGCCGCAGCGCCGCCGGTTCGGTCGGCAACGCGGCGCAGGTGGTGGCCGGGTGGGCGCTGGGCCAGAAGTGGTTTGTCACCCTCAATGCCGGGATCTGCACCAACGACTGGGCCTTCAATGCCCGCAACTTCGGCGCGAGCCTGGAGTATCGCCTGAGCCGTGACTGGCGGCTGCAGATCAGCGCCGAGCCGGGCCGCATCTGCAGCGTGTCGGGGGCCTCGGAGGGGTACCTCGGGATCAAGCGCTACCAGTTCGGTGGCGACCTGCGCTGGGAGCGGGAGTACTGAGATGGCCCGCGCCCTCCTGATCACCAACCCCGCCGCCGCCCGGACCACCCACCCTGCGGTGGTGGCGGTCGACGGGGTGTTGCGCCAGCGCGGCTGGACCACCGAGGTCCTGGCCACCAGCGGTCCGGGCGATGCCCGCCGGCTCGCCGAGTACGGGGTGAGCGAGGGGGTGGACGTCGTGGCCGTCTTTGGGGGGGACGGGACCGTCATGCAGGCGGCCGGTGCGCTGGTGGGCACCGATGTCGCGCTCGGGCTGGTGCCCGGGGGGACGGGCAACCTCTTCGCCGGCAACCTGCGGCTGCCCAACTCGCCGACCCGTGCCGCCGAGATCATCGCGCGCGGCTACTCGCGGCGGATTGACCTGGGCCAGGTCGAACGGCCCGACGGGATCCATGTCTTTGCGGTGGCGGCGGGCGCGGGCATCGACGCGCGGATCATGACCGAGACCCAGGCTGCCGACAAGCGGCGCTGGGGGGTCGGGGCCTACTTCAGCACGCTGGCCCGGGTGCTGCCGGAGATTCGCAGCGTGCCGCACCTGATCACCGTGGATGGCCAGGAGTTCACCGCAGACGCCTCGATGGTGCTGGTGGCCAACTGCGGCGAGATCATTCCCCCGTTCTTCCGGATTCGCAGCGACACCTCGCCCGAGGACGGGTTGCTGGACGTCGTGGTCGTCCGTGCCAATTCGGTCTGGCAGAGCGTTCGCGTGCTCCGCGAAGCGCTCCGCCCCCGCCCCGAGGCCAAGGCGAAGCCTCACCTCATGGGCTTCGCCCGGGGGTCGGTGATCACGGTGGAGCCGGCGGAGACGCTGCCGGTACAGCTCGACGGGGACGGCGCGGGCGTGACGCCGTTCACCGCCCGGGTCCTGCCCCGGGCCATCCGGGTCATGCTGCTGGAACGTTGAGTGGACGTCCTCGATCCTGAACCCCCGCTCCGGCGGGACACGGAGAGACCGGAATGACTGATTCCATCCTGCTGGTCCACGGCGACCCCGACGCCCTGCGCGCGGCGGGCAGCCACCTCGAGCAGCTGGGCTACGACGTGACCCGCGAGCTCAATGCGGACGCCGGCCTGCTGACCGCCGCCCGGGTGCAGCCCGAGGTGGTGGTGCTGCACCACACCCTGGCGGGCGGCGCCGGCTACCCGCTCATCGAGCGGTTCCGCCGCGGCGAGGCGGGGGTGATCCTCTTGGTGCCCGAGGGCGAGGAGCCGTCGCGCCTGGCGCTGGTGGCGGGGGCGGAGCTGACCGTCCCGCAGGACGCCGGGCTGCCGCTCCTGGCCGCCGCCACCGCCCGCGCCGCCGAACGGATCCGGGCCCGCCGCGCCGCGGCTGCCCTGATGCGGCGGGGCATGGCTGCGCCGGGGATGGCGCTGCTCGGGAGCCGTGCCCCGATGCGTGAGGTGGTGCAGCAGATCGGCGTGCTCGCGCAGACCGACCGCACCACCGTGCTCCTGCACGGGGAGCAGGGCGTGGGCAAGGGCTACGTTGCCCGCCTGCTGCACGACCTTGGGCCTCGGGCCGGGCAGCCGTTCTTCCAGTGCCTCTGTGCGGGGCTCAGCCCGGTGGAGATCGACTCCCTGCTGTTCGGACATGAGAAGGGCGCCTTCCACGGTGCCACCGAGCGCCGGCAGGGACTGCTCGAACTGGCCGAAGGTGGCACGGTCCTGCTCCATGACATCGCCGACCTGCCGCCCGAGGTCCAGCCCAAGCTGCTGCGGTTCCTGGAGTCCCGGGCCTTCCGCCGGATGGGCGGCGGGCGCGACCTCCAGGTGGACACCCGGCTGCTGGTGGCCACGGAGCGCAAGCTGGCCGAGGAGGTCGAGGCCGAGCGCTTCCGCGAGGACCTCTTCTTCCGGCTGGTCGGTGCCCCCCTCGAGGTTCCGCCGCTCCGGGACCGCGCCCCCGAGGATCGTGACGCCCTGATCGAACACCTGCACCAGGAGCTGGCTCGCGAAGTGGCGGGTGGACCGCCCGCGGTCTCGGTGGAGGCGCGCGACCGCCTGCTGGAACACCACTGGCCGGGGA
>JBHEPH010000037.1:0-22276 GCA_046260395.1 Gemmatimonadales bacterium | reverse complement strand
TCCGCGAGCTGCGCAACGTCCTGGACCGCGCGATGCTGATGGCCCGTGGCCAGCCGATCCTCAATATCGAGCACCTCCCCGGCGAACTGCGCGCCCGACCGGGGCTCGGCGATCGCCGTCATACGCCGATGAGCTTGAACGAAGTCGAGAAGCAGCAGATCGAACGGGCCCTGCGGTATCATGGTGGCAACCGGACACGGGCGTCGAAGGAGCTGGGCATCTCACGGGCCACGCTCATCAACAAGATCAAAGTCTACCAGCTCACCGAGTAGGAGGACGGGATGCCAGCCCGCCCAGGGAAGGAAGGGCGTGAGACGATGACCTGTCGCGCCTGCGGCGAGGAGGATCGCGCGTCGGAGGGGTATCCCTGCACCGGCTGCGGAACCTTCATCTGCCTGATCTGCACCATGCGTGACATCACCCTCTGCCGCGACTGCGCGGCCAGGACGGTGAAGCCGCCCCGGACCCCCGGGACGATGCGGTGAGCGCCGCGATCTGCACCGCCGCTCTCGCCCCAGTGCTCCAGGAGCCCGGGGTGCATGGTGGGTTGGAGACGCAGCTGGTATGCGGGGAGACCGCGGCCGTCGTCCGCCAGGACGGTGCCTGGCTCCGCCTGCGGCTGCACCAGGACGGGGCGGAAGGCTGGGTCCACGAGGGCTACCTGCGCCTGGCCACCGAGGGCGAGGCCGAGCGCTGGCGCACCCGGGCGGCCTGGAGCGAGGGCGCCCTCCTGCAGATGGGCACGACGCGACACTGGCTGCCGCTGCGGGCCCGTGTGGTCCTGGCCGACGGCGAGGTGGAACTGCCCGACGGCCGGCTCGGGCGGTTGACCCATGGCCGGATCCGCGCCACGGCACGTGCGCAGGCCGACGCCCGGCAGCTGCCCCCCGAGGAATGGGCCCGCACCATCTTTGCGGGTGCCCCGTATCTCTGGGGCGGGGTCACCCCGCACGGCGTGGATTGCTCCGGGCTGGTCCAGACCACCTGGATGGCGCGCGGGGTGCAGCTGCCGCGGCAGGCGGCCGACCAGGCCCTGGTGGGTGCGGAGGTCCCGTTCGCGGTGATGCGCGCCGGGGACCTGCTCTGTTTCCGTGATGGCCACGGAGACGCCATCACGCACGTAGGGGTGGCCGGACCCGACTCGACGCTGGTGCACGCCGCCCTGGCGGCCGGCGGGGTCGTGGTCCAGTCCTGGTTGCCGGGCCAGCCGGCCGCCGCCCTGTTGGCGCGGCTGGCCACGGTCCGTCGCCTGGATGGCCTCGAAGCGTCCGCCCACGCATGACCACCCGCCTCGTCCTGTTCGATATTGATGGGACCCTGCTGCTGAGCGCGGGAGCCGGTCGCCGCGCCATCATGGCGGCCATGGAGGACCTGCTCCCGGCCGGCCAGGACTACCAGCAGGTGCGCTTCGACGGCAAGACCGATCCCCAGATCGTGGCCGAGCTGCTCGCCGCCGCGGGTGACGCCGAACCCGACAACCCTGCCACGATCGGCAGGGTGCTCGATCGCTACGTGGCGCTCCTGGAGCGCGAGCTCAGTGCGGGGGAGCGGCGCGCCGAGCTGCTCCGTGGCGTCGCGGACCTGCTGGATGCCCTCGAACGCGAGTCGTCGGTGATGCTCGGCCTGCTCACGGGCAACGTGGTGCCCGGGGCGCATCTCAAGTTGCGCGCAGCAGGGCTCGACCCCGGGCGTTTCCGGGTGGGCGCCTATGGGTCGGACAGCCACCATCGTCCCGACCTGCCGCCGATCGCCACGCGCCGGGCGGCCGACTTGCTCGGCCATGAGCCCGAGGGAGACCGCGTGGTGATCATCGGGGACACCCCGGCCGACGTGACCTGTGGCGCGGGAATCGGGGCGCGCGCCATCGCGGTGGCGACGGGCGCGTATCCGATCGAGGAGCTCGAGGCGTACCTTCCCTGGCGGGCCTTCCCCGACCTGGGCAACACCGACGCAGTGGTCGAGGCCATCCTGGCGTGACGGCACGCGAGGAGATCGGGCCCTGGCTCGGCGTGGTCTCGTCGCCGCGGCCACGCCCCGCGCCCGGCGGCGTGCCGCTCGATGGCGTGCGACTGGCGCTGGTGGACCGGCTGCTGCGCGAGGGGGGGCGTGGTGTCGTGGCGTGGCTGGCGGCGTGGGAAGATGCGGTCGGTCAGGCCGTGGACGCGACGGTGAAGGCGATCCATCAGGCGGCCACCGAGGCGGCGGCCCGGTCACTGGCCCCGGAACGGGTCATGCGTTCCGCGCAGCCCGATCCGGATGATGTGCGGATGATCCAGGCGCGGCTGGGGAGCACGGGGATCCCGCTCGAAGCGCTCGCAGCCCGCGGTGAGGGGGTCGACGTTCCGTTGTCACGACTCGGGGGGGCGCTGGAGGAGGCGTGGCTCGAGCTGGAGCGGATGGTGGCGGCGACCGTGCAGGAGTGGCTCCCCCGCGCCCGCCTGGTGGCGGCCTGGCGCCGTCCGCAGGCGCCGCTCTGGATCGGCACCGCCGCCCTGCTATCGCTCGCCATCGTGACCGGGTTGATGCTCGGCGGCTACCTGCCGTCGCCCGGGTGGTTCAAACCGTTCACCAACTGGTGGTGGAGCCTGCCATGGCCATGATCGGAGTGGGGATCGACCTGGTGGAGATCGAGCGCGTGGAGTTGCTGCTGCGCCGCAAGGGCGACCACGCCATGCGCCGGTTGCTGACGGAGGCGGAGCGCGCCTACGTGGAGAGCCGGGGCCATCCCGAACGGCATTTCGCCGCACGCTTCGCCGCCAAGGAGGCCACCTACAAGGCGCTGCAGTCGCTCCCGGGCGCCCGCGCCATCGGCTGGCGCGACATCGAGGTGATCTCCGGCGATATGGGACGCCCGGTGCTGGCGCTGCACGGCGTGGCGCGGGATCTGGCGGACGCGGTGGGCGGGATCACCCTGCATGTGTCGCTGACGCACACGGAAACGACGGCGGGGGCGGTGGTGGTCGCGGAGACAGTGAGGAAGTAAGGGGGAACTGCCGGACATCCGCAATCGAAAAAGCTCGGCGTGGGGTAAGAGGGAACCGCCAGAGTATCAGCGAGGAGAAGCTCCCCGCAAGGTAAGCGGGAACAACTCTCTCGAGCAGTTCCCTTCACCGTGCGAGGAACCAGCCCGGTCGGGGAGCTACCGCAGTTCCCGCTCACCGCGCGAGGAGCCAGCCCAGTCGCGGAGCTTCAGCAGTTCCCGCTTGTCCTCTCACTTCCCCGCCAGCCACCTCCCCGGCTCCGCGCGTCCCGCATCCTTGAGCCGCAGGATCAGCGTCACCCCGACCACGACCAGGATGACGCTGGTGAGCTGCGCGATGGTGAATACGCCGAGGAAGCGATCGTCCTTGGCGCGGAGGATCTCGATCAGGAAGCGTTCCACACCCGCAAGGACCAGGTACGCACCGAACAGCCATCCGGTGCCCCAGGGCTTGGTGCGCCACGCCCAGAGCAGCATGAACGCCCCGAGCAGCAGGACCACCTCGAAGAGCTGCGTGGGGTGCACCGACAGGACGGTGGCTGGGTCCATTCCCTCCGGTATCGGGATGCCGAACATCGCGTTCATCGAGCCGGCGGTCGTGGGCGGCAACCCGTCGGGAAACTGCACCCCCCAGAACGCCTCGGTGGGCCGGCCGTAGTCGTCGCCCACCATGAAGCACCCCGCGCGGCCCAGGCCATGCGCGGCGGCGAGGGCTGGAGCGGTCATGTGCATCGTCCACCGGACCGGCACCTTCCGGTACTGCCCCATGAGCGCCACGGCGATGACTCCGCCCAGAAAACCGCCGTACCAGACCAGGCCCCCGCGCGAGAAGAGGGCGCCCATGTCCTGCGTCAGCACCACGTACCAGAGCTTGGCGCCGATCACCCCGCCGACCACCGCCGCCAGGACCACGTCCCCAGAGTACTCCGCCCGGAAGCCAAGGCGACGCAGTTCACGCTCGATCAGCCAGCCCCCCATGAGGAAGCCGACCATCATCATGATCCCGAAGCCGGTGATCTCCAACGGGCCGAGCTGGATGTTGAAGGCGGGAATGGGCATGGACGCAAAAGTAAGGAGGAGGGGGGGGAGAGGGAACTGTCGGGGCTTGGCGCCCCCACATGGTCCGGTAGGTGGTGAGCGGGACCTGTCGGGACCAGCGAGTGCAGCGGCTCGGTGTGTCGTGAGCGGGAACGGCCCCACTGCGCCGGCCCATGCCGCGGCACCGAAGCACATTGGGGGGCGGAAGGTTGGTTGTTCCCGCTCACCCTGCAGGGAGCCTCACGGGTCATGGAGGGTTCGCTTTTCCCGCTCACCCCACACGGAGCTTACCGTGTCACGGATCGATGGCCGTCCCCGCCTCCCAGCTCCCCCGCATCGAACGCCTCCAGATCCCACCCCGAGCGCTCGCCCTGGGCCAGCCGCCAGGCGCCGGCCGCCGCAATCATCGCCGCGTTGTCGGTGTTGAGCCGCGGCGAGGCCACCGAGAGGCGGACCGCGGCGGGCAGCCGCACGCGCACCGCGTCGCGGAGGGCGCCATTGCAGGCCACGCCGCCGGCCAGGACCACCGTGGGGTAGCCGAGCAGTTCGGCGGCGGCGGCGGTCTTGACCGCCAGCACCTCGACGGCCGCGTCCTGGAAGCAGCGGGCCAGATCAGCCCGATCACGGTCGAGATCGTCGCTGGCTTTCACCGCCCTGAGGAGCGCGGTCTTGAGGCCGCTGAAGGAGAACGTAAAACGGTCGGGGCCGTCACCAGCAGTCTCGCGGAGCATCGGGCGGGGAAAGCGGAATCGGGCAGGGTTGCCGTCACGAGCCAGCCGTTCGATCTCGGCCCCGGCCGGATAGTCCAGCCCCAGCAGGGTGCCGACCTTGTCGAACGCCTCCCCGGCGGCGTCATCGCGGGTGCGGCCCAGGACCCGGTAGTCCCCCCACGCCGGGACATCGAGCAGCAGCGTGTGCCCGCCACTCACCATCAGCGCCACGAACGGCGGCGCGAGGTCCGGTTCCTCCAGAGTGGGGGCAAACAGATGGCCCTCATGATGATGCACCCCGATGAAGGGGAGTCCCAGCCGCCACGCCAGTGTCTTGCCATAGGTAACGCCGGTCAGCAGCGCACCGATCAGGCCCGGACCAGCGGTGACCGCGATGCCCGTCAGGTCGCCCAGCTCCACGCCCGCATCGGTCAGCGCCTGGTCCACGACAGGCACGATGGTGCGGGTGTGCGCCCGGCTGGCGAGCTCTGGCACGACCCCACCAAAGATGCGGTGGACATCCTGCGACAGGATGCAGAGCGCGCTCAAAGTGGCTCGGCCGCCGTCCAGTCGAAGGACGGCGGCCGACGTTTCATCGCAACTGGTCTCGATGCCGAGAATCAGCTCAGGCACCGGGCGGCTTGATCTCGAGTTCCGAGGCCACGGCGCCGGTGTCGGCCGTCGTGCCCTTGGCGCCAGGCTCCGGGGACACCCCGAGCAGCTGGGCCACGATGCGGCGGTTGGCGGGGGAGCTCCACGGGTGATCACCGAGCTGCTTGCGGACGATGATGCCGTTGCGGTCCACCAGGAAGCTTTCGGGCACGGCTCGGGCCAAGTAAGCCTGCTGAATGGTCCCCCGACGGTCGTGGAGGATGTCGAAGGTGAGCGACAGCTCGTTGGCAAACGCCATCACATCGCTCGGCCTGCCCTCATCCACGCTGACCGCGGCGATCCGGAAGCCGTCATCCTTGAATGCCTGGTACAGCTCCTCCATCGCCGGCATCTCGGCCCTGCAGGGCAGGCACCAGGTGGCCCAGATGTTGATCAGGGTGACGTAGCCGTCGTATTTCCCGCGAAAGCTGATCGTGTCACCCGTGGCCAGGTCCACGGCCTGGAACTCCGGGGCACGATTGCCAACCTGCGCCCCCTCGGGCACCGGTCCGTACTTCACCAGGGCGGCCGCACCGAGCACCAACCCGGCCACGATTGCCACGACGTACACCCACTGCTTGGACATCCAACCCCCCGTGCGGGACCAATCGACGAAATATAACGGGGCGGGACATGGTGGTGGGGGATTACGGGGCATTCCGGCGGGGCATTCCGGCGGGGCATGCCGGTCGGGCATTCCGATCGGGCATTCCGATCGGGCATTCCGGAGGGATGCCCCTACACGGGGATCGGGGAGGGCGCAGAGATCAGGCCGCGATCCCGGCCGTGGTGCACGATTTGTCGTACGGGGATTCCGGCGGGGATCGGGGAGGACGCGGAGATCGGGCCGCGATGCGGGCCGTGGTGCACGATTCGTCGTACGGGCATTCCTCCGGAATGCCCGTTACACGCTCACCGCACACCGCAGCCGCAGCTCCCGAACTGCTTCGGCGGGATCGGGCTGGCCAAACACCGCGGTGCCGGCCACGAAGGTGTCGGCGCCCGCCTCCCACGCCTCGGTGATGGTGGCCGTGGTGATCCCGCCGTCCACCTCCAGTACGGCGTTGCTGCGCCGGTTGGCCAGCAGGTCGCGGGCCCGGGCCAGTTTGCGGGTGCTGCCACCCCAGTAGGCCTGGCCCCCGAAGCCGGGATTCACCGACATCATCAGCAGGATGTCCAGATCATCCACGACCTCTTCGATGGTGCTCAGCGAGGTCGAGGGGTTCAGGGCAATCCCGGCGCGCATGCCGCGCTCGCGGATGGCCACGAGATGGCGCTGGGCGTGCACCGCGGCCTCGATGTGGAAGGTGAAGCAGTCGGCCCCCAGGTCGGCGTACTCCTCGATGTAGCGCTCGGGCTCCACCACCATCAGGTGCACGTCCAGCGGCAGGTCGGTCAGCTTCCGCAGGGCCCGGATGACCGGTGCCCCGAAGGTCAGGTTGGGCACGAACCGGCCATCCATCACATCCACGTGGATCCAGTCGGCGCCACCGTCCACCACCTGCTCCAGCTGCTCGCGCAGCCGGCCGAGGTCGGCACTCAAGACGCTGGGGGCAATGCGGACGCTCACGACTCCTCCGGACGGACGATGATGAGGTCAATGCGGCCCCCGCGGGGGCTCAGGGTGTTGGCGCCCGGGCGCTGCTCCAGGACACTCCCGGTGGCCTGGGTTTGCGAGGGGCGGGAGACGATCGTGCCGACGCGGAGGCCGGCGGCTTCCAGCGCCTGTTGTGCCACGATCCGGTCCATTCCCACCACGTTCGGCACGCGAATGGTGGCCGGCCCGCGGCTGACCACCAGGTCCACCGTGCTCCCGGATGGCAGGCTGCTGCCGATCGCTGGGCGGGTGGAAAGGACGACGCCGGCGGGCTGCGGGGCAGCCACCGAATCAATCGTCCCCAGCCGAAGTCCACCAGCGAGGAGGATCCGGATGGCCTGGTCGGTTGAGAACTCGGTGACATCGGGCACTGGCACGCTGGCGGGGCCGTCACTGACGGTCAGCAGGATCGGCGTGTTGGGTGTCAGCTCAACACCGGGAGGAGGGTCCTGCCAGAGGATGTGTCCGGCGGGGATTGCGGGGTCGGTTTCCCGTTCGTCCACCCGCGGCCGAAACCCCTGGTCGATGAGGCGGCGCTCCGCCTCTTCCGCGGGCAGGCCGATGACCCGGGTCACCGGGGTGTCGCCGCCGATCAGCGGGGCAGGGAAGAT
The DNA here is from genome assembly GCA_046260395.1 of Gemmatimonadales bacterium. GTDB lineage: Bacteria > Gemmatimonadota > Gemmatimonadetes > Gemmatimonadales > GWC2-71-9 > JAWXBA01. The sequence goes on along the minus strand of JBHEPH010000037.1, from coordinate 14,689 downwards.
GACCATCGTCACGAGGTAGCCGAACATCACGGCGATCACCACGATCAACGCCGCGATGATCCGGCGCCTTCCCGCCACGGTCAGCGGACCACGGAACAAGCGCTTCCCGGTGGCACGCCAGCCATCCAGTCTCATGGCACCCGGCGGAGCCGGGCGGCGTAGGCGCCGTCCATGCCGTGTCGCTGGGGGAGGATCATCAAGTCGCCCCTGGAATCGAGGAGGTCGGCGGGCACGCTGGTGCCTGGTTCCCGGCGGAAATCCGGCTGGGCGGCAAGGAATTTGTCGACCTGCCGGTCGTTCTCCTCCGGCTCCAACGAACAGCTCGCGTACAATAATAGCCCGCCCGGCCGGACCCGCTCGGCCAGGGCAGCGAGGAGCACCGCGCCCTCCCGTGCCAGCGCATCAAGGGCCTCCGGCGTCACCCGCCACCGCGCGTCGGGATGCCGCGCGAGGGTTCCGGTGCCGAGGCAGGGGACGTCAAGCACCACGACATCACACGGCCTGACGGGCGGGTTGAGTGCGTCGGCGATGACGGCATGCTCCCGTCCGCTCCCCGCGCGCGCCAGGTTCTCGGCCAGTCGCCGGACCCGGTCCCGGCTGCGGTCGGCGGCCACCACGGCGCCGGCGGTGCGCCCCATCGTGATCGCCTTGCCGCCAGGCGCCGCGCAGGCATCATACACGATGGCACCGGCTGGAACGTCCCAGTACTGGACCACCAAAGCCTGGGCCGGGTCCTGCACCAGAAAGGCGCCTTCCTCAAACCCCGGCAGCTCCTGTGGCCGCCGCGCGCCGGTGAAGAACCCAGCGCCATACGGAGCGGGGTGCACGTCAATGCCCGTCTGCGCCCAGCTTGCCTCCAGCTCCTCGGCGCTCCACCGGGCGGGCTGGAGAATCAGGGGCGGCGGTGTGTCGTTCCAGGCCATCAGCGCGGCCGCTTCCTCGGGACCGAAGCGGGCCTGCCAGCGTTCGGCAAGCCAGGCGGGGTGGCTGGACGGCGTCGGTGCCGGGGATTCGGCGATGGCATGCTCGCGGCTCATCGTCACCGCCACCTTGCGGAGCACGGCGTTGACGAAGCCGGTGGCCTTGACCCCGGCCACCGCGCGGGCCAGCGAGACACTGGTGTCGACCGCGGCGTGCGCCGGCACGCGATCGAGGGCGTCGAGTTGGTACGCGCCCAGCCGCAGGACATCGCGCAGCGCAGCCTGGACACCGTCAATGCCGCGCGGAATGTGGGGGGCGAGCAGCGTGTCGAGACGCAGCCGGTGGCGCAGCACGCCGGCGGCGAGCTCATGGGCCAGGCGGCGGTCGTCCTCGCCAAGCGTGGCCAGGTTGCGATCGAGGGCGTGGTCGAAGGGCCGGCCGCGGGCCACGTCACTGAGGATCCGGTGCGCCGCCAGCCGCGGCGCCAGTCCCGGCGTGCTCACCCCAGCATGCCATCGAACGGGGAGGACGGTACCGCCACTTCCCGGCGCAGCATCCGGCCGGCCAGGTATGCGGCGCGCCCGGCCGCCACGGCATCCCGCATCGCCGCCGCCATGAGTACCGGCCGCTCGGCTTCGGCCAAGGCGGTGTTCATCAGGATGCCGTCCACCCCCTGTTCCATCACCAGGCAGGCATCGGAGGCGGTGCCGACGCCGGCGTCCACGATGACCGGCACCGTGAGCCGGCGCTTGATGGTGCGGATGGCGTAGGCGTTGACCATGCCGAGCCCGCTGCCGATTGGCGAGGCGAGGGGCATGACGGCGGCGCAGCCTGCGTCTTGCAGGCGCAGCGCGGTGATCAGGTCGTCGTTGGTGTAGGCCATGACCTGGAAGCCTTCCTTCACCAGCACGGTGGTGGCCTCCAGCAGTCCGGCTGCATCGGGGAGCAGCGTCTCGCGATCGCCGATCACCTCAAGCTTGATGAAATCATTGAACCCCGCCTCGCGGCCCAGGCGGGCGTAGCGGATCGCCTCGTCGGCGGTGTAGCAGCCGGCGGTGTTGGCCAGGAGGAAATACTGCTTCGGGTCGAGGTGGTGGAGGATGCTCTCGTCGTTGGCACGGTTCAGGTCCACTCGGCGCACGGCCACCGTTACCACCTCGGCGCCGGAGGCGGCGATGGCTTCGATCATCTCCGGGTTGGTGCGGTACTTCCCGGTGCCCACCAGCAGGCGGGAGCGGAAGGTGTGGCCGCCGATGGTGAGGGGTGCATCAGCCGGTGCTCCCGTCATCCTCACCCTCCTCCCACAAAATGCACGATCTCCACCTGGTCGCCCTCGGCCACGCGCACCTCGCCGAGCTGCGGGCGGCGGACGATGGCGCGGTTGTGTTCCACCACCACGCCGCGGGGGTCGAGTTCCAGGTGGCGCAGCAGCTCCTCCAGGGTGGCGGGGCCAGGGACTGTACGGGTGTCGCCGTTGATGGTCAGTTGCATTGTTTCTCCTTGTGCGCTGCAAGCAGCGCAGCCACAGGTGGGGGGCAGGGCCCAGTTCCACCTCCCTCCGCGACCTCCGCGCCTCCGCGTGAGGCCTTGCGATCTTCGGGGGCGCACAGAGGTGCGCCCCCAACAGCCCCGCGGGCTAGGCGGGCCTTGCCCCTACGAGTTCATCGCCTCGAGCATCGCCATCGCCGCGGCATACGGATCATCCGCCAACCACAGCGCCGAGATCGCCGCCACGCCCCAGGCACCGGCGTCCCGTGCCTGGCGCGCCCGTTCCGGATTCATCCCACCAATCGCGACGACCGGCACGCCGAGCCGGGCACAGCGGGTCACCATATCCAACCCTGCCGCCGCGCGCCCCGGATGCGAGGCCGACTCGAAAATCGTCCCTGTGAGAAGGTAGTCGGCTCCCGCCGTGACTGCGGCTTCGGCCTCCGCTTCACTGTGCACCGAGCGGCCGATCCAGCCAGGGCCCAGGACGGCGCGCGCGTCGCTGACGTCGAGGTCTCCGGTGCGCAGCTGGGCTCCCTGAGCCCCAAGTGCCCGCGCAATCTCAGGCCGGCCCGAGACAATCACCGATGCTTCCGCAGGGGCAGCGAGCGCGATCAGGCGCTTCGCGAAGATAGTAAGCTGCGCCGCGTTCGAGTCCGGCGCGCGCGCATGCAGCGCCACCCCGCTCCCCGCCGCCGCGATCGCCGCCGCCTGGATCCCGAAGTCGGCGCCGCGGCAGATGGCGTCATTGGTGATGGCGTGCAGGCGGGGGAGTGGCCTCACCCGAACCTCTGGCCCGCCTTGGCCCCGCGGCCCCGGGCCCACGCCTCGGCAGTCATCCGTTTCTTTCCGGCGGGCTGGACTTCCTCCATGGCCACCGCCCCACTGCCGCAGGCCACCACCAGTTCGGGTGCCGTGGCCACGATCGTCCCCGGGGTGCCTTCCGCTGGCACCGGCCGCGCCCCGAACAATTTCACGTCACCCGCACCGTCGAGGGTGCTCCACGCGCCGGGCTCCGGATCAAACGCGCGGATGCGCCGCGCCACCAGGTCGGCGGTCTCCTCCCACCGGATCCGGGTGGCAGTCCGGTCAATCTTGGGCGCGAATGTCGCAGCGGCGTGATCCTGCGGCCGCGCCGCCAACTGTCCGGTTCGGAGCAGCGGGATCGCCTCCTCGAGCGCCTCGGCGCCGATGGCGGCCAGCCGCTCGGTGAGCGATCCGCCGGTCTCCCATGGCGTGATCGGGGTGTCCCGCTGCATCAGGATGGGGCCGCTGTCCAGCCCGGCCTCCATCTGCATGATGGTGACGCCGGTGCGCGGATGGCCCTCGAGGATGGACCACGGGATCGGCGCGGCGCCGCGCAGGGCGGGCAGCAGCGAGGCGTGGACGTTGATCATCCCCAGCCGCGGCACCGCCAGGATCTCGGGCTTGAGGATATGTCCGTACGCCACCACAACGCCGAGGTCGGGTTCGAGGCGCCGCAGGGCCGCAAGGAAGAGGTCACCCGCCGGGCGCTCCGGCTGGAAGACCGTGAGGCCGCGTGACGCCGCGAGTGTCTTGATCGGGGGCGGAATCAGGACGGAGCGGGAGCGGCCGCGCGGGCGGTCGGGCTGGGTCACGACGCCGACAACCTGGGCCTGTTCATCCAACAGCGACTGGAGGCTCGGCACCGCAAACTCCGGGGTGCCGAAGAAGACGATCCGCATCAGGCGGGTGTCGAGGCGTCCGGCGTGACCTTGCGCGTGATCCCCATGCCCTTGTTCTCCCGCTTGAAGCGCGCCACCATCAGCTGCCGCTTGAGGGGGCTCAAGTGGTCCAGGAAGAGGATGCCATCGAGGTGATCAATCTCGTGCTGGATGGCCCGCGCCAGCAGGCCATCGGCAGCGAGGGTGTACGGCTTGCCCTCGCGGTCGGTCGCCTCGAGGCGGACCGTCGCCGCGCGCGTCACCTCCGCGTAGAGCTCCGGAATCGAGAGGCAGCCCTCCTCCTGGGTGGCGCGCCCGGAGGCCTCCACGATCCGCGGATTGACCATCGCGATCCGCTGCCCGTCGGCGTCCACCACCGCCACCCGCCGCGCCTGGCCCACCTGGTTGGCGGCGAGCCCCACGCCATCCGCGGCGTCCATCGTCTCGAACAGGTCGTCAATGAAGGCGCGGATCTCCTCATCCACCGCGGGAATCTCCGCGGCGGGTTCGCGCAGCACGGCGCTGCCGAGCAGGTGGATGTCGCGCAGTGCCATCAGCGCTGGGCTGCCACGGGTGAGGTGTGGTCGCCCACGCGGATGATCCGCCCGCGCTCCACGACGATCGTCGCGGTGCCGGTCTCGATGGTGACCTTCTCCTCCTTGATCTCCTTGACCCGGCCGATGATCCCACCGGCCGTGGTGATCTCGTCACCCTTCTTGAGGGCCCCCAGGATCTCGGCGTGCTTCTTCCGCGCCTGACCCTGCGGGCGGATGATCAGGAAATAGAAGACCAGGCCGATCAGGCCGATCTGGAACATCAGGACTGTCAATCCACCGCTGGCGCCCTCGGGCGCGGCCATGATCAGCGAAAGCAGCATGCCAGCTCAATCCTCTCCATTGCCGTGATAGCGCGCGGTCCATTCCCGGCGCCAGGTGTCGAACGTGCCCGCCAGCAGGGCGGCCCGCGCCTGCTCGCCGATCCGCAGCAGGAAGCGGATGTTGTGCAGCGAGATCAAGCGCAGGCCGAGCATCTCCCGGGCCATGAACAGGTGGCGCAGGTAGCCCCGCGAGAACCGCGCGCAGGTGGCGCAGTCGCACTCAGGGTCGAGCGGCGCCTGCTCGAGCTTGTGGCTCGCTTTCCGGATGTTGACCCGCCCGTTCATCGTCCAGGCGCTGCCGTGGCGGCCGTTGCGCGTGGCCGCCACGCAGTCGAACAGGTCCACCCCGCGGGCGATCCCCTCGACCAGGTCCTCCGGAAATCCAACCCCCATAAGATAACGGGGGATCTCCCGCGGCAGGCCGGGTTCCAGTTCCTCCAGCACGCGGTGCATGACCGGCTTCGGCTCCCCCACGGAGAGTCCGCCAATGGCGATCCCGGTCCAGGGGCCGCGCGCCAGTGTGCCCTCCAGCGACCGGCGGCGCAGGTCCGTGTGGGTGCCGCCCTGGATGATGGGCCATAAGGTCTGGGGAACTGCCAGTGCTCCGCGGTCCGGGTAGTTCGGTGATTGGTGAGAGGGAACTGCTGGAACTCCGTGATCAGGGTGGTCTGGTGCAGGGTGAGAGGGAACTGCTTCCGCCTCCCCTTTCCCCTGTTCCCTGCTCCCTGTTCCCTCTTCCCTCAATTCTGTGTGCCTGGCCCTGCACCGATCCAGCCACCGCAGGCTCCGCTCCATTCCCTCTTCGGCCAGGGTCCAGTCGGCCTGGCCCGGAACGACATGATCGAAGGCCATCGCCACATCGGCGCCGAGGGCCTGCTGGATCTCCATCGAGGATTCGGGCGTCAGGGTCCGGACGCTGCCGTCGAGGTGGCTGGTGAACTCGACACCCTGCTCGCTGATCTTGCGCAGGCCCTCCAGCGAGAAGACCTGGAAGCCACCGGAATCGGTGAGCATCGGCTTGGGCCAGGTGCTGAACTTGTGAAGTCCGCCGAGCGCCTGGATGACTGATTCGCCAGGGCGGAGGTGGAGGTGGTAGGTGTTGCCGAGGATGATCTGGGCGCCGGCGTCGAGGACCTCCTGGGGGTGGAGGCCGCGGACGGTGCCGTGGGTGCCCACCGGCATGAATGCCGGGGTCTGCACCGTGCCGTGTGGCAATTCGAGCGTGCCGGCGCGGGCAGCGCCCGCCGTGGCGTCAAGGCGGTAGGAAAACATGGCGGGGGGGAACATACCATGTAGGGGCGCGCCCAACGGGCGCGCCCGGCATGGCATGATACATGTGATGGGAGGGGCGCGCCTAAGGCACGCCCCTACGGGATGAGGACCATCGCATCCCCGTACGAATAGAACCGATACCGTTTCCGGATGGCGTGGGCATAGGCCGCACGCATCGTGTCCATGCCCGCAAACGCCGCGACGAGCATCAGGAGGGTGGAACGGGGGAGGTGGAAATTGGTAATGAGCCGGTCCACGACCTTGAACCGGTACCCGGGCGTGATCATCAGGCGGGTCTCGCCGGGGCCGGAACGCAGCACCCCGCCATCATCGCTGGCCGCTTCGAGCGCCCGGACCACGGTGGTGCCCACCGCCCAGACCTTGCCACCGCGCCCCCTGGCATTCGCCACCGCCTCGACGAGTGCGTCGGGGATCAGGTACCGCTCGGGGTGCATCGGATGGGCGGTGATCGCCTCCCCTTCCACCGGCTTGAAGGTGCCCGGGCCAACCTCCAGCTCCAGCCGCGCGATGCGGACTCCCTTGGCTTCCAGGGCGCCAAGCAGTTCCGGCGTAAAGTGCAGCCCTGCCGTCGGCGCCGCCACTGAGCCCTCGCGCTCCGCGTAGACCGTCTGGTAGCGATCCTCGTCGGTGGTGTCCGGATCGCGGGTGATGTAGGGCGGCAGCGGCAGGCGGCCGTAGCGATCAATGGCGGTGCTGGCGTCCAGCCCCACGAACCGCACCACCCGATTGCCGTCCTCCAGCACCCCCACGGTCTCGATCTCGGCATCCGGTCCAATGCGGATGCGCTTCCCCGGCTTCATGGCACTGCCCGGCTTGCCAAGCGCTACCCACTCATCGCCAGGGCCAGGATGAATCAGCAGCACCTCCGCCGGTGCACCGGACGGACGGGTGCCAAGGAAGCGAGCATGCCGCACCCGCGTGGTGTTGACGACCAAGAGGTCGCCGGGGGGGACGAAGGTTGGCAGGTCGGTGAACTCTCGGTCGAAAAGGGGAGCCGGGAACCGGGAACGGGGAACGGGTGGAGGGGCCTGTTCCCTGTTCCCTGTTCCCTGTTCCCCATTACCAATCCCACCAACGACGAGTAACCGACTCTCCCCCCGCCGCCCAGACGGCGTCTGCGCGATCAGCTCGGGGGGCAGGTCGTAATCGAAGTCGGCGGTGCGGAGCGGGCGGTCAGCCGTCAAAGATCGTGGCCTGGGAACCGGGGGGCGGAGTGATGCCGAAGCGACGGTAGGCGAGCGCGGTGGCAACCCGGCCGCGCGGCGTGCGCTCCAGGAAGCCCTGCTGCATGAGGTAGGGCTCGTAGACATCCTCGAGCGTGCCAGCGTCCTCGCCTACCGCTGCGGCGACGGTATTGAGGCCCACCGGCCCGCCGCCGAACTTTTCGATGATCGCGGTGAGGATGCGGGTGTCCATGTCGTCCAGCCCGAATTCATCCACGTTGAGGCGCCGGAGCGCCTCGGCGGCCACCTCCGCGGTGATGATGCCGTCGGCGCGTACCTGGGCGAAGTCCCGCACCCGGCGCAACAGCCGGTTGGCGACGCGCGGCGTGCCGCGGCTGCGCTTGGCGATCTCCACCGCGCCGTCGGCCTCGATCGGCACGTGGAGCAGCCCGGCGGAGCGGTTCACGATGATGGTCAGGTCTTCGGGCGGATAAAAATGGAGCCGCTCCACCATGCCGAAGCGCGCACGCATCGGCGGGGTGAGCTGCCCGAACCGCGTCGTGGCGCCCACCAGGGTGAACCGCTCCAGCGCCATCGGAATCGTCTGGGCGCTGGGCCCTTCGCTGATCCGCACGTCCACCCGGTAGTCCTCCATCGCCGGATAGAGGAACTCCTCGAGCACTGGACGGAGGCGGTGGATCTCGTCAATGAAGAGCAGGTCGCCCGGGCCCAGCCCGGTGAGCATCCCGACCAGGTCACCCGGCTTTTCTAGCACGGGGCCCGAGGTGGTGCGACACTGCACCCCCATCTCCTTGGCCATCAGCATGGCCAGGGTGGTCTTGCCCAGGCCCGGCGGGCCGAAGAAGAGGATGTGATCGAGCGGCTCGCTGCGGGCGCGCGCCGCGTCAATCGCAATCTGCAGCGACGCCTTGACCGCGGCCTGGCCGACAAACTCATCGAGCCGGGAGGGCCGCAGCGCGGACTCCGCACCGCCCTCCTCGGGCAGCAGGTCGGGGGTGGTGACCTCGATCCGGCTCACGCGGCCCTGGCACTCCACCGGATGGGGCGTTCACCTGGCGACACCAGGTGCCGGGCCCGGCAGTGCACGCACCGGTCCTTCACTTCCGTGGTCCCCCTCGGCACCAGCTTGCGGTTCGTCACCGAGCACTTGGTGCAGTTCCACTCGGCGGTCACCGTCTGATACATCGTCATCTAGCGACTTCCCCCTTTTCCTGCCGTCAAGGTAAGCAAGGCGCGGCGCAACACCGCAGCCGTATCGTCAGGGCCGCCCTCGTCGAGCGCGGTGCGCACCGCCTCATCGGCCTGGGCCGGCGCGTAGCCGAGCGCGGTCAGGGCCTTCACCGCTTCATCACCCCGGGCTGGCCTGGCGAGCGGCGCGGGCGCCACCGCCAGGTCCGCGAACCGGTCATTGAGCTCCAGCACGAGGCGCTCCGCCTTCTTCTTCCCGATGCCGCTGACGGTGGACAGCGCCGCCAGGTCCTTGCCCTGGATGCTCCGCACGGTGCGGTCGGGGCCCAGGGCGGAGAGCAGCGAGAGTGCCAGCCGCGGCCCAAAGCCGGACGCGCCCAGTAGCCGGTGGAAGACCTGGCGCTCGGTGGGAGTGTCGAATCCGTAGAGCGTCCAGCCATCCTCGCGCACCACCAGCTCGGTGTGCAAGGCCACCTGGGCGCCGGCGGCGGGGAGACGCTCGTACACACCCAGTGGTACCGTCACCTCGTATCCCACACCGCCGGCCGTCTGGATTGTGATCGTCTCGCCCGCGCGGTCGCTCAGCACGCCGCTGATGGTGGCGATCATCGGGTGGCCCCGCGCCGCGCCACGGTCGCCCGGGTCATCAGGTGGGTCAGCGCAATCGCGACACCGTCGGCGGCGTCCGCGGGGGTGGGTGCGGTCTTGAGCTGGAGGAGCTTGGCGATCATGAACCCCACCTGTGGCTTGAGCGCCGCGCCGCGTCCAACGATCGCCTTCTTGATGGCGGCCGGCGAGTACTCGAACACCGGGACACCGGCCTGCGCGCCGGCCAGGAGGATCACGCCGCGCGCGTGGCCGAGCACCACCGTGGTGCGGACATTGGTGGCGTAGAAGACCCCTTCCACCGCGAGGGCGTCGGGCTGGTGGCGGGCCAGCAACTCGGCGATGCCATCATGGATGACCTGCAGGCGCTCGGGCAGCGAATCGGTGGTCTTGGTCCGCAGCACGCCGCACTCCAGCAGCCGGGCCACCCGTCCCGTGGCCGGCTCCACGACGCCGTAGCCGGTGATCGCGGTGCCTGGGTCCACGCCGAGGACTTTCACGAGGAGCGTCCGGTCAGGCCTCGGCCTCCGCCAGGTCCACGGCGTCGATGTCGAGGTTGGTGAAGACCTTCGAGACGTCGTCCAGCTCCTCCAGCGTGTCAATCAGCTTGAAGAGCTTCTGGGCGTCGGCGCCTTCGACCTTGACGGTGTTCTTTGGCACCATGGCAATTTCACTGGACGAGATCGCGAACCCCTTCGCCGCGAGGGCGTCCTTGACGGCGTGGATGTCGTTCGGGGTGGTGCTCACCACGTACTCCTCGCCGTCCAGGACAAAATCCTGCGCGCCAGCCTCCAGCGCAGCCTCCATGGCCGCGTCCTCGCCGTGCTTGGTGGCGTCAAGGAACAACTGGCCGAGCCGGTCGAACATCCAGGCCACCGAGCCGGAGGCGCCGAGGTTACCGCCGTTGCGGGAGAGCGCATGGCGCACCTCGGCCACGGTGCGGTTGGCGTTGTCGGTGGAGGCCTCGATGTAGATCGCCGTGCCGCCCGGGCCGTATCCCTCGTAGGTGACCTCCTCGTAGCTGGCCCCCTCGAGCTCGCCGGTGCCCTTCTTGACCGCGCGGTCAATGTTGTCGTTGGGCATGTTGACGGACTTGGCCAGGTCGATGGCCGTGCGGAGCCGCGGATTGCCGTCGGGGTCACCCCCGCCGGCCTTGGCGGCCACGGTGATCTCGCGGATCACCTTGGTCCACGACTGGGCCCGCTTGGCGTCGGTGGCGGCCTTCTTGTGCTTGATCTGCTTCCACTTGCTGTGCCCTGCCATGCCTGCTCCCGGTGCGTGCGGTCGGGGTGTCTGGTCGGGCTTAACGATAGCGCGGCTGGAGGGTCGCGGCAACGCGCCGCGCGGCCCGGTGCACCGCCTCGCCGGCCTCGGCGCCGAGGCTGTCGCGGGCCGGGGCCGCCAGGCGGGCGAGGGCCTGCGAGGCACCGTCGGCGGTGCCGCCCTTGAGGTCCGTCAGTGCGGCGAGCAAGCCTCGGCGCAGCGGGGCTGGCATCGAGAGGGAGGTCAGCCGGTTCTCCAGTGCGCTCACCCGGCGGCGATGGGCCCGCTCGGAGAAGGCCCCGTCGGCCTGATCTTCCGCCACGCGGAGGGTGAGCCAGAGGGCAAACAACCCCTCGCGCTTCGGGCCGCGGCCGCTGTCGCGCATCAGGGAGAGCAGGGCGGCCTGCGGTGCCGGCGGGCTCATGCCGGCAGCCGCCGGAGGGCGGCCTCCACATCGTCGGGCAGGATCTCTTCCATGCAGCGGTGGTGGCCGAGCGGGCAGCGCGGGCCGCCCATCTTGCTGCAGGGCCGACAGGTCAGGTCGTTGCGCTGGAGGACGGAAGCCCGGGCGTGATAGGGGAAGAAGCCGAAGGCCTCGACCGTGGGGCCAAAGAGCGCCACCACCGGAGTGCCCACCGCGGTGGCCATGTGCATGACGCCGGTGTCGCCCGCGGCGAGCGAGCGGGCTCGCTTGATCAGGGCGCCGGTGCCCTGCAGGTCGAAGTGGCCGGCCGCACTCGCCGCCCGCTCGCCGCCGGCCTCGGCCAGCCTGGCCGCAAACTCGGCCTCGGCCGCGCCGCCCAGGATGACGACATCCGCGCGGGCGGTGAGGCGGCCCATCAGCGCCAGCCAGTGGCGATCGGGCCACCGCTTGGTGGCGTGCGCGGCGCCGGGTGCCACCGCCAGCAGCGTGCGCTCGCGGCCCAGGCGGTGCGCGGCCAGGAAGTCGTCGGCCTGGTCATAGGCCTCGCGCCGCAGGTAGAGCTCCGCTGGGCTGCCGTCGGGCGTCACGTCCAGCCGTTTCGCCGCGTCGAAATAGCGTTCAGCCACGTGCCGCTTGTCGCGGTACAGGTTGCGCTTGGTCTTGATGAGCACGGTTCGCGCCAGGCGGTGCTTGGAGTAGCGGCCCCAGGGGCCGCCGAGTGCGCGGCGGATGCGGCCCGAGCGGAGCGAGCCGTGGAGGTCGAGGCGGTGGCTGAAGCTGCGCTGCTTGAGGTCGGCCAGCAGTTCCTTCATCGGGGTCGCCGTATCCCAGCCGATCACCTCGTTGACGCGCGGATTGTCAGCCAGCAGTGGCGCGTAGGCCCGGCGCGTCAGGACGGTGATGTGCGCGTGCGGGTGCCGGGTGCGGAGGGCGCGGAGGAGCGGGGTGGTGAGCACGATGTCCCCGATGGCCGAGAAGCGGACGGCCAGGATGCGGGGGGCGCCGGGATCGTGCGGGGTGGTGGGCACGGCCGGAATGTAAACGGCCGCCTCACCGACGGTGACTGCGTTGCCCGCCCCGCCCCTGTTCCGATAGCTTCCCCTGATGTCCCAGCACACCGCCCGGCGGCTGATCGAGGTGGCCCGGCCCTACCGCGGGCTTTTTGTCCTCGGCTTGGGCGCCTCATTTCTGGCCTCGGTGCTGGACGGCTTCACCGTCGTCCTCCTCATTCCGCTCCTCCAGCAGTTGTTTGGGACCGCCGGCTCGCTGACGGTGGACTCCACCCGCCTCGAGCAGATCATCCATTGGCTGACGGGGCCATTGACCACCGGGGTGACGCCCGGCACCGCGGCGGCCCGGCTGGTGGTCTTGCTGGTGGTGGTGCTGTTGCTCAAGAATGCCTTCGCGTACGCTGCCTCGCAGTTCTCGGTTCGGGTGCAGCAGGGGCTGGTCCGCGACCTCCGCACCCGGCTGTACAACCACTTGCTGACCCTCCGGCTCGGTTTCTTCCAGCGCACCCGCGCCGGCCAGCTCATCAGCGGGGTAATCGTCGAGGCCGACAGCGCCAAGGCGGTGGTGTCCGCCGCCCTGACCTCGCTGTTCCAGAATGCGGTGGTGGTCCTGACGACGCTGGTGATCCTCGGGACCATCTCCCTGCGGCTCACCCTGCTGACGCTCGCGGCCGCGCCGATCCTGGTGTTCGGCGTGCGGCTTCTGGTGAAGCGGCTGCGCAGTCACGCGCGGGTCTGGGCCGGCCACCGGGGGGATCTCACCGCCACGGTCTCCGAGCGCCTGGGTGCCATCAAGCTGATCCGCGCCTATGGTGCCGAGGCCACCGAGCAGGAGCATTTCGCGCGGCAGGCCGAGCACTATCGGAAGGGGCTGATCCGCATCGAGCGGTTCAATTCCCTCACCAGCCCGGTCAGCGAGGTCTTCGGCGGACTGATCGTGATCATGATCATCTGGGCTGCCGCCAATCCGGCCCTCACGGGTGTGGACCTGACCCCTGAGGTCACGATCGCCTTCCTGATTGCCGCGCTGAAGATGATGTCGCCGCTGAAGAAGTTGTCGCAGTACCCGGCGGTGATGGCGGTGGCCATGGCCAGCGCCGACCGGGTCTTCGAGTTGCTCGACCTGCCGTCGGACGAAGCGCCGAGACCCGGGGAGCGAGAGGCAACCTTTACGGAGGGAATCGCCTTCGACCAGGTGTCGTTCGGCTACGAGGGGTCGGCCGATCTGGTCCTGCGTGACGTGTCGTTCCGTGTGGCGCGCGGCCAGGTGGTGGCGCTGGTGGGGCCCAGCGGAGCGGGAAAGACCACGCTGCTGGATCTCCTGGCGCGTTTCCACGATCCGGCTTCCGGGGCGATCCACCTCGACGGGGTACCGCTGACATCCCTGACGCGGCACTCGATCCGGTCATTGATGGGCATCGTCAGCCAGGATACGGTGCTGCTCAATGATACGGTGCAGGCCAACATCGCCTATGGCGTGCCCGGCGCCACGCGCGAGAGGGTGATCGCGGCCGCCGAAGCCGCCAACGCGATGGAGTTCATCGGGGAGCTGCCGCAGGGGCTCGACACACTGCTCGGGGAGCGGGGCACCCGGCTGTCAGGGGGGCAGCGGCAGCGGATCGCGATTGCCAGGGCGCTGCTCCGTGACCCGCCGATCCTGGTGCTTGACGAGGCCACCAGCGCGCTCGACACGGAGTCCGAGCGGCAGGTGCAACGGGCGATCGAGCGGTTGATTCAGGACCGCACCGTGCTGGTCATTGCCCACCGGCTGGCGACGGTGCGCAACGCCGACCGGATCATCGTGCTGGACCGGGGAGCGGTGGTGGAGCAGGGGAGTCATGCGGAGTTGCTGGGGAGGGACGGTCTCTACCGGCGGCTGCACGACCTCCAGTTCGCCGGGCCGCAGGCGGTGGACGTCCCATGAACCGGCCCCGGGTGTTGCTGGTGGCCGCATTCGACGAGGCGCATCACGCCCACGCCGTGCACCGGGCGCGGGCGCTGGAGCGGCTCGGCTGCGAGGTGGAGGAGTTCGACCTGGACTGGCGCCCCGGGATCCTGCAGCGGTTCCGCGCCGGTCCTGACCTGCACACCCGGCTGGCGGAGACCGTCCGCGATACCGAGTCGGGGCTGGTGCTGGTGATCGGCGGCGGGGAGCACCTGGACCCGGCCCGGGTCAAGGCGATGGTGCTGGAGAGCGACGCGACCTTCGTGAACTGGTTTCCCGACGACCTGCGCACCGTGCTGCGCGCCGCCGAGCACGCCCACGCCTATGACCAGGTCTTTGCGTCCTCGAGTGACGTGGCGGGGGCACTGTCCGGCGCCCTCAACCAGCCGGTGGAACTGCTGCCGCTGGCTGCCGATCCATCGGTGTACCGGCCGATCCGCTCCCGTGATCAGTTCCGCGCCAACGTGGTCTTTGCGGGCCGGGCGTCGCGCCGCCGCGAGGCGCTGCTGGCGGGCCTGGTGGAATTCGGCCTGGCGATCTGGGGGCCCGGGTGGCGGCGCACCAGCCTGCGCGACTACTGCCGCGGCGAGGTGCCCAGCACCCTCGACTTCGTGCGCGCCTACGGGGGTGCGTCCCTGGCGGTGAACATCCACCACACCACGCCCGAGGTGGCCCAGCCCGAGGCGCACTGCAACCAGCGGGTCTTCGAACTCGCCGCCATGAGCGCCCCGCAACTGGTGGACGAGCGCACCGACCTGGAGCGCTGGTTCACGCCTGGCCAGGACCTGCTGACCTACCGCGATGG
>JBHEPH010000036.1:3869-29319 GCA_046260395.1 Gemmatimonadales bacterium | reverse complement strand
CGCGATGCCTCCCCGCTGCGCCGCCAGCTCGCCGCTGCTGCGGACGATCCCTTTGCCCTGGCCCGCCTGGTGGTCAGCGGGCTGCTCTTCCTGGCCACCTTCGTGGCCATCGCCCTCAGCATCACCGGCATCGCCCCGCGCGCCTGGGTGCTGGTTGGGGTCATCTGGGCGGTCTATGGGGTGGTCCACGGCCTCTTCGACTGGATCATGGAGCCATTCGCCGCCTTCCTGGTGCAGGGCGTCAGCAATATCGGGGTGGACCGCCGGGGGACCGGGTTCGACTCGATTGAGGCACTGGCGGCCCGGGGCGACGCCGCCGCCGCCGCCGACGCCTACCTGCGCCGGGCCAGCGACTCAAACGAACGGGTCGCCGCCCTCCTCCGCCGCGCCGGAGTGCTGGCCGGCCCGCTCGGCCGTCCCGAAGACGCCGTGACCGAGCTTGAATCGCTGCGCCGCTCCACCGCCGGCCTCTCGCCCACCGACGATATTGACATCGGCCTGGCGCTGGTGGATCTCTATGAGCATCGGCTGGACCAACCCGGCCGGGCCATGGCTGAGCTGCGCCGGTTGATTGACCGGCACCCCCACACCCATCACAGCCACCGGATCCGCTCCATGCTGGCCGCCCTGCGCGAGCGACACTTTGGCGATCCCCTTCCCCAGGAGCTCGGCGCGTGACCCGCACCCGACTCGACCCCGAGATCTTCAACCTCCCCGTGGACAAGATGCGGACGGGGTACTACTCCGATAAGTACTTTGTCCGCGCCCGCGAGACCCTGGTTGAGGATGGCTACCGCCCCCAGGTCACCATGCAGGTGTTCGGCAAACACCACGCCTTTCTCGGTGGCATGGACGAGGCCATCGCCATCCTGAAGCTCTGCGCCATTGACTGGCACGAGCTGACCGTCCACGCCCTCCATGATGGTGATGAGGTGGACCCCTGGGAGACGGTGATGTGGATCGAGGGGCCCTACGACGCCTTTGCCCACCTCGAGACGCTGTACCTGGGCGTGCTGGCCCGGCGCACCAAGGTCGGTACCAACACGCGTCGTGTGGTGGAGGCGGCGGGCAACAAGGAAGTGATGTTCTTCCCGGCTCGCCATGACCACTGGCTGGTGCAGACCGGCGACGGCTACGCGGCGCACATCGCGGGCGCCATCGGGGTCTCCACCGATGCGCAGGCCTCCTGGTGGGGCAGCCGCGGCGTGGGCACCGTCCCCCACGCCCTGATCGCGGCCTACGGCGGCGACACCGTGCTGGCCACCACCAAGTACGCCGAGCACATGGACCCCGAGGTGAAACTGGTGACGCTGGTGGACTTCGAGAACGATTGCGTCCGTACCAGCCTGGAGGTGGCTCGGGCGCTGGGCGATCGGCTCTACGGCGTGCGGCTGGATACCAGTGAGATGCTGGTGGACTGCTCGGTCCTCCCGCAGATGGGCCGCTTCAAGCCCAACGGGGTGAACTCACAGCTGGTCTGGAACGTTCGTCATGCGCTGGATGCGGAGGGGTTCCAGGGGGTGCGCATCGTGGTGTCCGGTGGCTTCTCGGTGGAGAAGATCCGGGAGTTCGAGGAGGCCGGCGTGCCGGTGGATGCCTACGGCGTCGGCAGCTCGCTCTTCCAGGGTCGTTATGATTTCACCGCGGATATCGTCCGGCACGAGGGCAAGCCCTGCGCCAAGGTGGGCCGCGAATTGCGGCCCAATCCGCGGATGGAACGGGTGGTGTAGGGGGCGCCTTGTAGGGGGCGCACCCTCTGTGCGCCCCTACAAGTGCGCCCCCCCAGGTGCGCTCGGACACCATAGCATCGTACGGGCATTCCTCCGGAATGCCCGCGGAGAGGAGCGAGGCAGGCAATGCAAGCGGGAACCATCTTCTGGGATGTCGACACCCAGGTCGACTTCATGCTCCCCGAGGGCAAGCTCTACGTGCCCGGCAGCGTGGACATCGTGGAGGCCCTGCGGTGGCTCACCACGCACGCGCACGCCAACGATATTCGCATCATTGCCAGTGCCGACGACCATGTCCCCGGCCATCGGGAGCTGAGCGACACGCCCGACTGGGTCGAGACCTTTCCCGAGCACTGCATGCGCGGCACCCCGGGCCAGCGGAAGATTCCGGAGACGGCACTCCGCAACCCGCTGGTCATCGACCCTGAGCCCCGCGACGCCGCCACGCTGGCCGAAACGGTTCGCGCCCACGACGGCAACATCCTCTTCCTGAAACACTGGTTCGATGTCTTCACCAACCCGAACGTGCTGCCCGTGGTGGACGCCCTGGCGCCCAGCCACATTGTGCTCTACGGGGTGGCCCTCGACGTCTGCAACCGCTACGCGCTCGATGGCCTGTTGACCCACCGCCCGGACATCTCCCTCACCCTCGTGACCGATGCCACCCGGGCCATTGACGCCTCCCGCGCCGAGGGGCTGCTGTCCGACTGGCACTCGCGGGGCGTGACCCTGACCACCACCGATGAGGTTCTCCGCGGATGACCGCCTTTGGACGCTGTTTCCTGCCCGGCCCCACCGATGTGCGGCCGGAGATCTACGCCGCGACCGCGGAACCGATGTTCTTCCACCGCGGTCCGCGGATGATCCAGCTGCTCAAGGACATCCAGCCCTCGCTGCAGCAGATGTTCGGCACGGCACGCCCGGTCTTCACGGCCACGTGCAGCGCCACCGGCCTGGGCGAGGCGGCGATCCGCAACGGCGTGCATGATCGCGTGGCGGTGGTGACCGGCGGGTACTTCGGGGAGTACCTGGCCCGGATCGCCGAGTCGTGTGGCAAGGAAGTCATCCGGATCGGCGTGCCGCCCGGGCAGACGCTGGAGGCCGACCAGCTGGAGGAGCTGCTGGACGGCCCCGAGGTGGACGCCGTGGCGCTGGTGCACTCAGAGTCGGGCACCGGCGCCCTGGCCCCGCTCAAGGAGCTGGCGGCGGTGGTGAAGCGGCGGAAGGACACCCTGCTGCTGGTGGACGCGGTGACGGCGGCCGGCGCCATGCCCCTCGAGATGGATGCCTGGGGGGTGGACTTCATCTTCACCGGGTCACAGAAGTCCCTGGCCCTTCCACCCGGGCTGGCCATCGGCTCGGCGAGCGAGGCGTTCCTTGCCCGGGCCCGGGAGGTGGAAGGCCGCGGCCTCTACTTCGACATCCTGACCTTCATGGAGGAAGCCGAGACCGGCCTGCTGGCGCACACCTGCGCCATCCCGCTCTACCGTGCCCTGGAGCAGCAGCTCGCCGATATCGCCGCCACCGGCGGCTGGCCGGCGCGCTGGGCCCGCCACGCCGGGATGCTGGCGCGGCTGGAGCAGTGGGTAGCGGAGCGGCCCCAGACGGCCATCCTGGCGCCGCTCGGTCGCCGCAGCCCGGCCCTCTCCGCCGTGAAGCTTGGCGAGGGCGTGGACCCGCTCGGCGTGGTGCGCACGCTGGGCGAGCGCGGCTTCCAGGTCGGCTCCGGGCTCGGGTCGCTCGCCAAGGAAGTGATCCGGATCGGCCACATGGGCGACCTCACCACCGATCATCTCGACGCCCTGCTCGAGGAGATCGACAGCCTCCTCCCTGTCCATGCGTGATTTCGCGAAGCACTTCCTGCGCGGGCTGCTGATCACCGCACCCGTCGTCATCACGTTTTATGTCTGCTGGCTGCTGATCAGCACCATTGATGGCTGGCTGGGGATCGACATCCCCGGGGTCGGGCTGCTGCTGACCGTCGCGGCGATCACCCTGATCGGGATGTTCGCGTCGAACCTCGTGACCCGGTCGGTGCTGGGCTGGATTGACCAGGCGCTGGAGGGGCTGCCGTTCGTGCGCTTCCTCTACACCGCCACCAAGGACCTGCTCAACGCCTTCGTGGGTGAACACCGCCGCTTCAACCGCCCGGTGCGGGTGCAGCTCGGCCCGACGCCCGACCTGTTCACCCTGGGCTTCGTCACCGCCGATTCCCTCGATCACCTGGGCCTGGCCGGCCACGTGGCGGTCTACATGCCGCAGTCCTACAACTTCGCCGGGCAGCTGGTGATCGTGCCCGCCACCCACGTGACGGCGCTCGTTGCGGACAGCGCCGAGGTGATGGCGTTCATTGTCTCGGGGGGGGTGGCGGGGGACGCGAGCCGTTCGTAGGGGCGAGGCATGCCTCGCCCCTACGGATCACCTCGCCACCAGGCTCCTCACCACAAACCACACATTCGCCGGCCGCTCGGCCAGCCGCCGCATGTACCACGGGAACCAGTGCTGGCCATAGCTGATCAGCGTGCGCACCCGGCGGCCCTCCTTGGCCAGCCGCTCCTGCTCGGCGGCGCGAATCCCGTACAGCATCGCGATTTCCCAGGTGCCGTCAGCTGCGCCGACCTTGGCGGCATGGGCCGAGAGGCGCTGCACCAGCACAAGGTCATGCGTGCCGAAGACGGGAAAGGCGCGCCCTTCGGCCGCCGCGTCGAGCAGCTGTTCGCCCAGGCGCGCGTAGGCCTTGTCCACGTCGGCCTTGGAGGCGATCGCCACCGACGGCGGCTCCGCATAGGCGCCCTTCACCAGCCGGATGGCCGGGCTCAAGGGCAGCAGGGACTCGATGTCCGCCGGTGTGCGATGCAGGTAGGCCTGGAGGCAGAGCCCCACCCGTTCATGCCGCTCCCGGAGCCGGCGGAACACGGCGAGGGTCCGGTCCACATAGCTGGAGTCCTCGATATCCACCCACAGGAAGGATCCCGTGCGCTCAGCTTTTGCCGCGAGCGCCAGGACATTCTCGGTGCACGCGTCTGGTGACTGATCCAGGCCGAACTGGGTCAGCTTGATTGAAGGCTGCGCGGGAACGCCAAGTTCCTGGACGCGGTCGCACAGGGCGAGGTAGTGGTCGCGCACGGCGGCCGCCTCATCGAGCGAGGTCAGGTTCTCGCCCAGCTGGGTCAGGAGCGAACCGAGTCCCTTGCCCGACAACTCCTTCGCCGCCGCCAGGGCCGCCTCGGGGTCTTCCCCGGGCATGAACCGGCGCACCGCGCGCCGCGAGAACGACCGCCGCGAGGCCTGCTCGGCCAGCCAGCGGCTCCGGGCCATGCGGAGCAGGATGTTCCGAGCCAGCGACACGTGACCCCCTGGAGGCATGATGGAGAGAGTGGCGGGCGAAATGTGGCGAGGGGTGAAGTGGCCGGCAAGGCGGCTACATTCCACCATGGCCTCGTTCCAGGCGCTGCCGTTCCGAAATCACTTCGCCGAACTCTCCGCGGCGTTCCACGAACGGGTACACCCCACCCCGCTGCCGGATCCCTACCTGGTGGCCTTCAACCCCGACGCAGCGGACCTGCTGTGGCTCGATCACGCCGCCGCCACCGACCCGGGCTTCCTCGCGCTGGCCGCCGGGAACCAGGTCGCCCCGGGGGTGGAGCCGCTGGCCATGGCCTACGCCGGCCATCAGTTCGGCGTCTTCGTCCCCCAGCTTGGTGATGGTCGCGCCATCCTGATCGGCGACGTGACCAACGCCGCGGGCGAGCGCTGGGAACTCCAGCTCAAGGGTGCCGGGCAGACCCGATTCTCCCGCTTCGGTGACGGCCGCGCCGTGCTCCGCTCCACGATCCGCGAATATCTCTGCAGCGAGGCGCTGGTCGGGCTCGGTATTCCCACGACACGCGCCCTCTCCATCGTGGGCAGCGATGCGCCCGTGCTGCGCGAGGAACCGGAAACCGCCGCCGTGCTGATCCGGATGGCACCGACCCATGTGCGATTCGGGTCGTTCGAGTACTTCGCGGTCCGGCAGCGCACCGACGAAATCCGTGAGCTCGCTGACTGGGTCATCCACCACTTCCATCCGGAGCTCGCCGGACGCGAGGACCGGTATGCCGCCTGGTTTCTGGAGGTCACCGAACGCACCGCCCGGCTGATTGCGTCGTGGATGGCCGTGGGCTGGTCGCATGGCGTGATGAACACCGACAACATGTCCATCCTCGGTTGGACCATTGACTATGGTCCCTACGGCTTCCTCGACCGCTACGACCCCGGGTT
This sequence comes from Gemmatimonadales bacterium, assembly GCA_046260395.1. Lineage (GTDB taxonomy): Bacteria > Gemmatimonadota > Gemmatimonadetes > Gemmatimonadales > GWC2-71-9 > JAWXBA01. The sequence goes on along the minus strand of JBHEPH010000036.1, from coordinate 23,329 downwards.
CATCTGCAACCACAGCGACCATGACGGCCGCTACGCCTACAACCAGCAGCCCGGGGTCGGTCTCTGGAACCTGACCCGCCTGGCGGAGGCGCTGCTGTCGCTGATCTCCGAGCCGGAGGCACTGGTGGCGCTCAACCGCTACCAGCCGCTGTTCGAGGAGGAGTATGCCCGGCTGATGTGCGCCAAGCTTGGCCTGCAACAGGAGCGCGAGGATGACCGCTCGCTGATCTGGGCGCTGCTGCAGGTCCTCCAGGCCGGCCACGTGGACTACACCCGGTTCTTCCGTCTGCTGGCAGGCTTCGACAGCCGCGAGGGCGCCGAAACCCCTGCCCTGCGCCAGGAGTGCGGCCACCTGCACCAGTTCGACGCCTGGGCGGTGAAGTACGCCGAGCGGCTCCGCGTGGAAGGCAGCGTGGATGCCGAGCGGGCGGAGCGGATGCGACGGGTGAACCCCGCCTATGTGCTGCGCAACTACCTGGCCGAGCGCGCAATCCGCCTGGCGCGGGACGAGCGCGACTACAGCGAGATCGCCCGGTTGCACGGCCTGCTGCGCGATCCCTTCGTGGAGCAACCCGGCATGGACGAGTATTTCGCCGCCCCGCCCGACTGGGGGCGCGAGCTGGTGGTGAGCTGTTCCTCGTAAACTAGGGAGGAGCGGTGGACGGACCCGTGGGTGAACTCTGGCAGCCCGCACCGCTGCGCCTTGCGCTGCGCCCCCTGGCGCGCGCCTTCCTGCCCGAGGCCACGGCCTTCTCCGAGCATGATTGGCAGGCGATGGCGGAGCTGGTTGGCGGCACCCTCGCCGGCAAGCCGCCGCGGCTCCTCCGACAGCTTGGGCTTTTCGTGCGGATCATCGGGCTGCTGGCCGTGCTCCGCCACCGCCGCCGGCTCGACGCACTTCCCCCGGATCAGCTCCGCGCCCTGCTCGAGTCGCTGGAGCGCTCACCGCTGCTGCTGATCCGCCGCGGCGTCTGGGGGCTCCGTACCCTCATCTTCATGGGCTACTACACCCGGCCAGAAGCCGCAGCGACAATCGGCTACCGTGCCACGGCGGCCGGCTGGGAGGCGCGGCGATGACCACCACGAAGCACTACGATGTCATCATCGTCGGGTCGGGGGCCGGTGGCGGCACGGTGGCAGCGGCGCTGGCCCCGGTGGTGGCGGCCGGGATGAAGGTGCTGGTGGTGGAGAAAGGGCCGCGGTTCCGGCAGGAAGACTTCACCGGCCGCGAGCGCGAGATGGCCTCGGCGCTCTATGGCGACAGCGGCGGCTTCCTCACCGCCGACGGCACCATGACCCTGGCGTTCGCCGAGGGCTACGGGGGCTCCACCCTGGTGTACACCGGCACCTCGCTCATCGCGCCGGAGCGGGTCATCACCGGATGGGACGTGCCCGGCGTGACCTTCGGGGATGTCGAGACCCGCAGCCGGAAGTACATGGCCGAGAACAACGTCCACCTGCTGGCGGACGATCTGATCAACGAGAACAACCGGCTGTTCCTTGAGGGTGCCCGCGCCGCCGGCTTTCACGCCGAGCAGTTTCCCCTCAACCTCAAGGGCTGCCGGGGATCCAGCCTCTGCAACCTCGGCTGTCCCAATCTGGCCAAGCAGGGCACCCATCAGGTGCAGTTGCCGGCGGCGGAGCAGGCCGGTGTGGAGGTGGTAACCCGGGCTCGCGTGGACCAGCTCGAGGAGCGCGCACTCCGGGTGACGGTCAGCGCACGACAAGCTGGTGAGAAGGGTGCGGAGGCCGACTGGCCCGCGGGCCGCTACCGGCTGACCGCTGGCACCATCGTGCTGGCGGGTGGCGTGCTCGGCACGATTCCGCTGCTTCTCACCTCAGGGCTGCGGCTGCCGGCGATACTCGGGCAGCGCTTCACCTGTCATCCCGCCCACATCCTGGTGGCGGAGCACCCGCACGAGATTACCAACGATGTGGGGCATCCGAAGAGCTATTATGTGGATCGCGCCGAGGCGGACGGATACGTCCTCGAGACCTGCATGTATTTCCCCTTTACGACCGCCAAGAACCTCACCGGCTTCGGCCCCGCGCACAGCGCGCTGATGCGGGCCTATCCCCGGTTGCAGATGATCCTCGTGCTGGCCTGCGACAAGGCCTCGGACGGCAACTCCGTGGGGATGTCGGCAGGAAAGCCGGTGGTCAATTACCAGTTCTCCCGCGAGACCATCCAGGCGCTGGTGCGCGCCACCCGCGCGTCGGCCAGGATCTTCTTCGGGGCCGGCGCCCTGCGCGTGCACGCACCCTCCGCCAACCCGACCCTGATCGAGGCCCGCGACGCCGGACGAGTCGATGAGCTGGTGGACGAGCAGCACTTCCTGCCCGGACGGATCTCCGTCTCGGCGGCCCACCTCATGGGCGGCTGCGCCATGGGCCGCACGCCCACCGATTCCGTGACCGACAGCTGGGGCCGCGTCCACGGTTACCCCTGGCTCCGGGTGGCCGACGCGAGCCTCTTTCCCGACTCGTTGGAAATCAACCCCTACCTCACCGTCATGGCGCTCGCCGATCGCGTGGCCGAGGGGGTTCGAACCGACCTGGGAGGCATGACGTGAAGCTCAACGGCGGCCAGCTGGTGGTGCGGGCGCTGGAAGATGAGGGAATCCACCTTGCCTTCGGCATACCCGGCACCCACAACATCGAGCTCTACGACGCCATGGCGGAGAGCACGACACTCCGCCCCGTCCTGGTGACCGATGAGCAGAGCGCCGGCTTCATGGCCGACGCCGTCTGGCGTGCCACCGGCCAGATGGCCTGCGCCAATCTTGTGCCGGGTGCGGGGTTGACCCACGCGCTCTCCGGCGTGGCCGAAGCGTTCATGGATGGGATCCCGATGCTGGTGCTCGGTTGCGGTATCCGCCGCGACACCGATCGTGCCTACCAACTCCATGACATTGATCAGCTCGCCATTGCGGCGCCGATCACCAAGGGCACCTTCCGCCCGGCGTCTGGCGCCGACATCTACGGCGTCATTCGCCGGGCCTGTGCGCTGGCGCGCGGCGGCTGCCCGGGGCCGGTCATGGTGGAGATCCCGGTGGATCACTACCTGTTCAAGCACGAGGTGGACGCAGCCAGTTTCATTGAGCCGCCCACCCTGGCCACCCCGCCGTTGGATGGGGCGGCGATCGACCGCGCCGTCGAACTCCTCAGCGCCCCCGGCGTGCGCCCGCTTCTCTACGTCGGCCTCGGCGCGCTCGGCGCCAGTGGGCAGCTCGTGGCCCTCGCCGAGCGGCTGGGGGCCCCGGTGGCCACCACGATCCAGGGGAAGGGCGTCTTTCCTGAATCGCATCCGCTGTTTCTCTGGAACATGCTCGGCGCCGCGGCCCCGCCGTTCGTGCGCAAGGAGGCGGAGCGTTCCACCGTGATGCTGGCCATCGGCTGCCGGTTCGGCGAGGTGGGCACCGGCAGTTACGGCTTCTCGCCACCGGCTACCCTCATCCACGTGGACATCGAGGCTGCGGTGATCGGTCGCAACTTCCCCGCGACGGTCGGGCTGCACGCTGACGCCGCCGAGGCGGTTGCCGCGCTCCTGGCGCGGCTGCCCTCACAGCCGACACACCAGGACGCCGGCTTGCCGGCGCGGATTGCGGGTGGGCGGGAGGAGATCCGTAGGGGCCGGCTCGCGAAAAAGAGCAGCGGCAGGGTAACACCTGCCGTGCTCCTCGACGCGCTCCAGCGGGCCATGGGCCCGGACACGATCTTCACCAGTGACAGCGGCAACGGCACCTTCCTGGCCATGGAATTGTTGCAGCTCGACCAACCCCGCAGCTTCCTGGCTCCGGTGGACTACTCGTGCATGGGCTATTCGGTGCCTGCGGCGATTGCCGCGAAGCTCGCGCGGCCCGAGGCGCCCGTCGTCGCGCTCGCCGGCGATGGCGCCTTCCTGATGACCGGACTGGAACTGCTGACCGCGGCCAACCAGGGAGCCGCCGTGGCGGTCTTCGTCCTGCGCGATCGTGAACTGGCGCAGATCGCGCAGTTCCAGGCCACCGCCTTCAACCGCAAGGCGCAGAGCGTGCTGCCTGACTATCAGGTGGCGGGCATCGCCGCCGGGCTGGGCATCGAGTGCCTGGCGCTCGATCGCGACGGGGACATCGAACGGGTCATCGGGGAGGTCCAGCGGATCACCGGGGAGGGGCGCCCCGTCCTGGTTGATACGGCGATCGACTACTCGGAGAAGACCTTCTTCACGCGCGGGGTGGTCTCAACCAATCTCGGCCGGCTCCCCTGGCCTGATCGCCTGCGGTTTGTCGGACGCGCGCTTCTGCGGCACCTGCCAGGTGGCCGTTGATCCCTCAAGGTTGAAGCTCCCGACGGCGCCGGTCAGCCGCATCGCGGCGTCGGCCAACTGGTTGGCGCTGGCGGCGATCTCCTCGGTGGACGCGTTCAACTCTTCGGCGGCCGCGGCAATCTCCTGAGCGGCGGCGGCGTAGTCCTCGGTCGCCGCTGAGATCTCCCGGGTGCGGCCCGCGATGCCCTGCACCAGCTCACGGACCTCGGAGGCATTGGTCGAGATCCCCCGGGTCCAGGCATCGTTGGCTTCCGCTTCCTCGGTGACCGTCTGCAGGCCGGCCATCGCTTGTTGCGCCGCATCGCGTGCTGTCTGGCCCCCCTCACCCAGGCGCAGCAGGCGGTCGCGGGCCTGGTGTACCTGGGCCACGATCGAAGTCACCGCCTCGCCCGTGCTGGTGGCCGACCGGGACGCCTGGGTGGCCAACTTGCGCACCTCATCGGCCACGACGCTGAAGCCGCGCCCCTCGGCACCGGCCCGGGCGGCCTCGATGGACGCGTTGAGTGCCAGCATGTGCGTCTGCCGCGCGATGGCCCGCGCCTGCGCCAGGAAACTCCCGATCTCCTCGGCCGCGCGTTCCAGCGCGGCGGCTTCTTCCGTACCCTTGAGAATTTCCTCACCCAGGGTGTCCAGGGTGGCCGTGCTGGCCCCCAGCTGCTCGCGGTGGCTCCGCGCCAGGCGCACCAGCGCCGCGTTGCGCTCCGCCGCCTGCAGCGACCCCGCGGCCAGCTCCTGTGAGATGGCCAGGATCCGCAACGCGTCGTCCGCCACCTCCCGCACCAGCTTGGCCTGGGCCCCCGCCCGCTCGGTCAGGTCCGAGGTCGTCCCCGCCACCTCCTGGGTCGAGGCGGTCATCTGCTCGGTGGAGGCGGAAATCTCCTCGGCCAGGGCGGCAGAGTCCGATGCCGCGAGCCTGATGGCGCCCACGAGGCGGGTGAGCGAGGAGACCATCAAGCCGAGTGCATCGGTGAAGGGCCCGCCCCCCACCCGGTCCACTTCCTGCTGGTGCACGCGCAGGTCGCCGGTGCTGACGCGGAACGTGATCTCTTGTGCCGCCTGCAGCGGCAGGAGCACGTGGCGTTCCAGCCACTGGGTGGCGCCCCAGAGAATGAACAGCGCGACGAGCGCGAAGAGTCCGAGTTCGAACAGGGAGGTGCTGTCCAGGCTGGTGCTGGCAGGCACCACCCGGGCGCGCAGGTGCAGGTTGGACTGGCGGAGCGGGGTAACCGCCAGGCGCTCCCGGCCGGCGATGGTCTCGGCCCAGCCAAGCTGTATCCCGTTCTCACCCGGCCGCAGGGAGTCACCGGGCACGGTTTCCCGCAGGCCGAGCCGACCGGCGCTGCGCCAGAGGATCTGGCCGGCGTTGGTGACCACTTCCAGCGTCGCGGTGGCCCCGCTGCTCGATTCGGCGACCCCGTCCATGACCACGCCCATCGGCGCAATGCCCAGCAGGACACCCGTCCCCGTCTGCGCCGCCTGCCGCCGGAGTGGAACGCTTACCAGCGCATACCCCTGGCCACCCGCCACCGTGTCCGGGAGCACTTCGACCCGGCCATCCTCGGCGAGCCGTTCCCGCCACCAGGCCGGATCCTCGGGAATGGCGCCGGTGGAGGCCCCGACCGCCGCGATCACGCTGCCGAGCCGGTCAGCCACCACCAGGGTACCAAACTCCGAGCCCAGATCGTCAAGGAGAGCGGCCTCCGCAACCTCCGGCGAGCGGTCGCGTGCGGCGGCAATCAGCTCCGGATCGCGCGCCATTTCCTCCAGCACCCGGAGCCGGGTCCCGAGCGCCAGGTCGAACGCCCCGGCGCCCCGGGTCACCACACCGACCGCCTCACGGTCGGTGTCGGCGCTGGCCAGGCGGGAGGCGTGCCGCACCAGCAGCCACCCAACCAGGAGGGAAAGCAGCACGATGGAGGCCGATCCCCAGATGTGGAGCGACCGGACCAGCGGATTGCGGTAGACGGCCATGCCGGAATGTAGGCGGATAGGCGGGCAGGCGGGTAGGCGGGCAGGCGGAGAGGCGGCTGGGCCATGGCCTGGCCGATGCGTCCGAGATCAGTCTCCTGACCGAGGAGGGCGATGCCCACAACCCCGATGTGAGGCGGCTGTAAGGCCCCTTCGAACCTGCATTCGTGCGCCCAGGGGATGCCCGTGGCAATGGTGCGAGCGCTACAAGTTGGCGAAGGGATGGTCATGGGAGCTGATCGTGCCTCCGCCCTTATTGGCGGTGGCAACAGCAACGACAACTCATACTTCAACGCCGAGTGCCGCGGCTCACCTGTGTTGACGCCCATGGATACAGGCTGGATGCGTGATTCCCGTAGTCGTCAAGCCGTTTCCCGGTTGTTTGCCGTCGAGGAGGTCAGGGCGCGGACGAGGGCCGGGATAAAGGGTGGATGGAGAATCCGGGGTGGGCTGGTTCGGACTTGTGAACGATTTCACAATGTTGAGATGGGGCTTTCGGAACGGCTGGTTTGGGGATAGCGTGGTGAGGGGCGTCCCTGTGGCAGGCGGGATAAAGAGATTATTCCGGCGTTATGCTGCGAGCGGGTGGCCCACGCAACGTAAATACAAGTTATGCGGCGCTGGAACGGACTAACGATCGTACCCCTCGACCAACGGCGGGAACCCACGACTGGAGCGTCTACCATGACTCTTGGACCGGGCCCAGGGATCTTTGTCCTGCTGGCCACAGCCGCTGTTCTGACCTCGTGTGCTTCGAGCAGACTTCGCCCGCCGCCACTCGTGGGAGCCTGGGAATTTGCGCCCCCCGAGGGGAGCAGCCAACGCGGTCTTCTGATATTCACAGACACGCACTACAGCATGATGTTTGGGCGTGGCCCAGTCGATCGCTCTACCTATTCCGCGGATCGCAGGATGAATGACGAGGAGACCGTCACTGCTTACAACTCGATAACGGCAAACTCAGGGACCTACGCGGTCAATGGAGAGCGTGTCACCATTACAGCTGTTGTAGCCAATGATCCGAACTACATGGCGGCGTGGCCAAACAATGGAGACACGCTCACCCTGCGAGTCGAGGGCGACAGACTCACTTGGGTGAATCCGGGCTACATCGGATTGGAAGCCACCATGACGTTGCGGCGTGTAGAGTAGGTGAATTCTGACGGGTGGAGAGGCACCGCATAACCAGCGCTTGCTGCGGTCGGGTCCACACTGCCTCGGCCACCGCGACATAGATTCTTTAGAAACGAGGTGGCCTCGGCTGGCCCCGCCGCAGAAGCGCAAGCCGTTATACCGCGTGGAGCAACGAGGATCTAATTTCTCGGCCACGTCTTACGTTTCATCCACAACCCAAGACTCCCATGCGACCACACATCTGGATAGTACTCGTCGGCGTTCTCGTCTTGTTTGTGGCCCCGGGTCGTCTCGCCGCCCAGGACCCAGTCGAAAGTCCCGACGATTGGATTGAACTGGATCCTGAGTACACACTCTATGTACAGGTGCCTGCGGGAAGGATTGTAATTGCGTTGTCAAAGAACCTAGCGCAGAACCACGTAAATCAGATGAAAACGTTGGCCCGAGAACACTATTTCGATGGCCTCCCGTTTGCTCGCGTCATCGGTGGATTCATTGCTCAAGCAGGAGACGAGGCCGAGGAACGAAAGACTCTCGGTACCGCCGCCGAATATCTCGAAGCTGAGTTCGATGAATCCTTCTCAGAAGATTTGAACTTCGTTCCTTTGCGCGTGCCAGATGAATATGGCGAGCAAACTGGGTTCATCGATGGATTCCCGGCAATGCGCAGCCTTTCCGAAAACCGAGTCTGGTTGACTGGCTGTACCGGAGCAGTTGGAATGCCCAGGGGGAATGATCCCAATAGCGCACGTGCGGGGTTCTGGATTGCACTCCAATCGGTGCGCTTTAATGATCGAAACAACACCATCTTTGGTCGTGTCGTTGGTCGGAGCATGGACTATGCGGCTCTGATGCCGCGCGCGTCACGTGACGATGAGTCGTCGTGGACGATAATTGAATCGGTACGTGTGGCCGCCGATCTTCCCATCGAGCAACGTACACCTCTTGAGATCCGCAATACCAGCGCGGCAAACTTCCCGGCCTTCCTTGAATCGGAACGAACAAACACAAACCCATGGTATGTGACTGAATCGATGCGACTAGATGTTTGTACGCGCTTTCTTGTGTGCACTAGAGCCGCGTCCAAGGATTAGTGAACCGTTCGAGCACGCGGTATAACCCAAGCTTGCACCGGACAACGGTCTGTGGTTACCAGTATAGTCGGTGGCAATTCGTAGACTAGCGGTCGAAGTCACCGTTGATCCGTTGCCGGTGAAGCTTTACACGTTATACCGCCATGCGCCGAAGTTCTTGCCATAGAATGATAGCCGTGCTATCATGCTAGCATGATTCGCTCGTTCGGCGACCCGGGCACTGAGGACATCTTCAACGCCCACGACTCCAAGCGGGCTCGTCGGTTGTGTCCCACGGCCCTCTGGGTGGTGGCCCGGCGCAAACTTGAACTGTTGGACTCAGCCGGGGCGTTGCAAGACCTCCGGGTTCCTCCGGCCAATCGACTGGAAGCCCTCAAAAGGGATCGCAAGGGTCAGTGCAGCATTCGGATCAACGACCAATACCGAGTCTGTTTCGTCTGGACTGAGGTTGGGCCGTCCCAGGTTGAAATCGTTGACTACCATGACTGAAGAGTGGGAGGGCTAGATGGTTCGCATCCCGACACATGCTGCACCATCGCATCCCGGCGAGATGCTGCTTGAGGAATTCCTGATTCCGATGGGGCTGTCGCAGCGGGATCTGGCCGATGGCATCCGGGTCCCCTATCAGCGGGTGAACGAACTCGTCAACGCTCGTCGCGGAGTCACTCCTGCGACGGCCCTCCGGCTCGCCAAGTATTTCGGTACCACGCCGGACCTCTGGATGAACCTCCAGCTCCGGTGGGATCTCTACCACGCACGCGTCGCCGAGGCTCGGGATCTTGATCGGATCAAGCAGGTCCGAATGGCGAGCGCCGCAGCGGTATAACCCGCGCTTGCTGCGGTCGGAGCCATCTGCCTCGGCCCGCGCGCGGTAGATTCCTCAAGGCACGCGCGGGCCTCGGCGGGCCCCGCCGCAGAACCGCAGGTCGTTAGACGTCACAGGAGAGATCAATGCATCCGTACCGAACTTTCGTCTTGATGATCGCAGTGTCTGCCACGCTGATGTTCTGCCTGATGTACCTGAATACCTATCAGTTTAGCCATGTATGGTTTAGCCAAACCCGCCTGTTCATGACATTCATTATGGCGGGAAGCATGGCCTTGGTAATGCTTTTCTTCATGCGTCACATGTACAAGGACACGAAATCAAATCTAGCAATTGTCGTAGGGAGTTTTGCCTTGATGGGCCTGGGCCTGTGGCTAGTTCGTAGCCAAGCCACCGTCGGCGATACCGCTTGGATGAAAGCGATGATTCCACACCATTCGATTGCAATCCTGACAAGCGAGCGCGCTGATATCACTGACCCGCGTGTCCGGACGTTGGCTGACGAAATCATTGAGGCGCAGCGGCGGGAGATCGCTGAGATGGAATTCCTGATCAAAGACATTGCTGATCAGCCAGCCGATGCATCACGCAAGTGACGTCTAACAACTCATTCAAGCCGACGCCTCTTCGCGGCGCGGCTTAATTCAGGCGTTAGGCGTCGAGATCCTGAACCAACGGACTGAAGAGGCCACCATGTCATCCACCCTTGTAACTCGTCGAACCTTTCTCGGCACCACGGCTGGCGTGGCGGTGGCCGCCGCCGCGTTGCCACGCCCGGCGCTCAGCGTGCAGCGAGGCAGCGGGCGCGAAGACTTCTCGGCGGTCCGTGCCCTCGTGTTTGATGTCTTTGGCACCGTTGTCGACTGGCGGAGTTCAGTAGCCTCAGAGGTCGAGGCCGTGGCAAAGGCAAAGGGAGTTCGCGTGGACGGCGCCGCATTCGCCGACGCATGGCGCGCGCAGTACGCGCCGAGCATGAATCGCGTGAGGACCGGCGAGCTCCCTTGGACGACCCTCGATGAGTTGCACCGCTCGTCGTTGGACCGATTGCTGCCCGAGTCTGGGTTGGCAGCACTCAGCGAGCCAGAGAGAGTGGCGCTCAACAAGGCGTGGCATCGCCTTCGGCCGTGGTCCGATGCCGTGCAGGGGCTGACTCGCCTGAAGCGCCGGTTCATCATCGCGCCGCTGTCGAACGGCAACATCTCGTTGATGACGAACATGGCCAAGTACGCGGGGCTGCCCTGGGACTGCATTCTGGGCGCGGAGCTCGCCAAACACTACAAGCCTGACCCCGAGGTCTACCAGTCCGCGGCCGACTTCCTCGACCTGTTGCCGAGTCAGGTGATGATGGTGGCAGCGCATCTGGGCGATCTGGGGGCCGCCAAGGCGGTGGGGCTGCGCACCGCCTTGGTGCCACGGCCTGACGAGTACGGTCACGGCCCCAACAGCAGGAAGCCAGATCTGGTGCCCGATACTTCGGTCGATACGACGGCCACTGACTTTGTACGCCTGGCCATGCAGCTCGGGGGGTAGAGGTCAATGGGAGCGCGACGCCTAACTTGGCATGCAGCCGACGGCGCGCCGGGTCACGCTCGCGCCGCGCCTGATGCCCAGCGTTAGAGAGCTTCACCACCACCGGAGGAACAGAATGAAAAGGCCCCACAACCTGTTGGCGTGCCTGGCATCCATCGTCGCGATCGCTGTGTCCCCAGCAGACTGCGCTGCCCAAGCGAAGCTGGAGCCGGTCGTCATCAACATCACCGACGTCCAGTGGAGTGCTCCGAGCAGCAGGCCCTGCTACCCGCTCGGTGTTCAGACCACTCAGCTGGGGACAGACCCTGACAACGGGGGACCTGCTTACTTCGCGCGCTTTCCTCCAGGGTCACAGTTCGAGCTGCATTGGCACACACATAGCGAGTATGTCGTGGTCGTCAGCGGCGACGGCGCAATCGTCCTGGACGACCAGCGCCATGCTCTCTCGCCCGGCAGCTATGTAGTGATTCCAGGGCGGGTCTCCCACTCCTGGCACGTACCCCCCGGCGGCCCACCGTTGGTCATCCACGTCCGGCGCGCCGGGCCTCCCGACTTTCACTTCGTGGACTGCAGGGCACACTAGGGTTCATCCGTGACGCACGGATGCCGTTCCGCCCCAGGTCATCAGGGTCCTGCGGGCGGACCGCGAGACGAATGGCGCGGGCGGGCGGCATCTTTGCGGGACAGCGGCACCTGCGAGACCGCTCGCGCAGCAGAAACACAGTCCGTTCGACCGACCCGTCGCCAAGATATACAGGGCCGTGTCACCCAGTTCGCACAGGACCTGCCCCTCGCAGGACTGTGGTTTTCGCTGTCAGGATCGTCCCCAGGGAGACGAGATGAATTCCAATCAAGAAGACAACGTTCGACGAACCATCGACATACTCGACAGTGCGCGGCTCTCCCGACGGGACCTGCTGGCCCTGTTCGGTGCTGGCATGGCGGCGTCGCTTCTACCCGCCTGCTCACCGTCATCCGCGCCACCTGTTGAGGACCACCAGAATCTCGGACCACTGCACTACCTGACTCTGTCGGAGGTCGCCCGGCGTATTGAAGCAAGGGAAGTCTCGCCGGTCGAGCTCACGCAGATGATGCTCAACCGCATCCACACACTGGATGTCCGTCTGCACAGCTATGCCACCGTCATGGCGGATGAGGCCCTGGCTGCCGCCCGTGCCGCTGAGCGCGAGATTCAGTCCGGCAACTACCGCGGCCCGCTGCACGGCATCCCGATCGCGGTCAAGGACCTCTGCTACACGAAGGGGGTGCGGACGATGGGCGGATCGAGGGTACTTCGTGACTTTGTCCCCGATTACGACGCCACCGTGGTAGCGAAGCTGCAAGCAGCCGGGGCTGTGCTGATCGGGAAGCTGAGCCTCACCGAGGGCGCGATGGTGGGTTATCACCGTGACTTCGAGATTCCGGTCAACCCCTGGGGTGAAGAGTACTGGGCCGGCGTCTCCTCCAGCGGCTCGGGTGTCGCCACGGCCGCCGGTCTTTGCTTTGCGTCGCTCGGAACCGATACCGGCGGGTCGATACGCTTCCCGGCAATGGCTAACGGCATCGTTGGGCTGAAGCCCACCTACGGCCGGGTGAGCCGTTACGGCGTCCTGCCACTGGCGGAGTCGCTCGATCATGTGGGCCCGATGACGCGTAGCGTGAGGGACGCGGCGATCGTCTTTGAGGCGATCGCGGGACACGACCCCAACGACAGCACGTCCCTGCAAATGCCAGTGCCGGACATGCTCGCCGAACTCGGCCGGGGCGTTCAGGGGCTCCGGATCGGTTTCGACCGCGCGTATGCGCTGGACGGCGTGGACCTTGGCCTGGCCGCGGCCATCGAGCTTGCCGTGGCAGAACTTGAGCGCCTCGGGGCCCAGATCGTCGACGTGCAGCTCCCCGACGTGTCGGAGGTGCATGCAGCCTGGCCCATGGTCTGCGCCGCGGAGGCAGCCGCGGCACATCGTGAAAACTTTCCGTCGCGGGCAGACGAGTACGGAGCCTATTTCCGGGAATTCCTCGAGTTTGGTTCCAGCGTCAGTGAGGCCGACCTCGCCAAGGCCCGTCAGGTCGGAAGGACCATCGGCGAGGGATTTCTGGAAGTCCTGTCCACGGTCGATGCGGTCCTGAGTCCATCAGGAGGTATGCCGTACAAAGTCCCTCAAGGCTTGCAGTACGGGTCCAGGACGGTATGGAATCAAACCGTTGCGCAAATATTCAAGACGTTGGGAGTCGAAAAGGCCGCTACGTCGTTCACCTTTCCACACAGCTTTGCCGGATCGCCGACGCTGACGCTTCCGTGCGGCGTCAACAGCGACGGGGTGCCCTACTCGATGCAACTCGCTGGCAGCCCCTTGAGCGAAGCGATGTTGTGCCGGATTGGCCAGGCATACGAAGAGGCAACGCCATGGCACCAGAGACATCCCAGTGTCTAACATCCCGATGTTTTAGAGGTTTGGGAGTAGCCCAACTTCAAAGAGGCTCCGGCTTGCGGCAGACCGATAGGAGACGGGCCCATTGCTTGCGGAGCCGGTCAAATAGTCGAATGGAGCTGCCGGCTGCTACGCCGCCGCAGCTCATTCCAGGTCGTTAGGCAGCCAGAATCGGGACAACCTTGCCCATGCCCCTGTCAGTAGCTACATTGTAGTTACCACCTTGGAGGCATGATGAAGACCCGGATTGTCCGCATCGGCAACTCGCGCGGCGTACGCATCCCGAAACCCCTCCTCGCGCAGGCGGGGCTCGGCGAAGAAGTCGAGCTGCGGGTCGAAGCAGGCGCTATCCGTATTGAGGCTATCGCTGCGTCCCGCGCCGGGTGGGCCGAGGCGGCACAGCAACTGGTCGCCGCGGAGGGCACAGGCCTGCTGGATGAGCCGACCCTGAATCGGTTCGACACGGATGAGTGGGAATGGTGAGGACGAATGCCGTCGTTCAGCGGGGCGACGTGTTCCTCGTGGCATTGAACCCCGCACGGGGCCGGGAAATCCAGAAGACCCGGCCCTGCGTGGTGGTCTCACCCGATGAGCTGAACGCGCATCTTGGGACCTTCATTGTTGCCCCCCTGACCACCGGCACCCATCCGTACCCATTCCGCTTACGTTGCCGGTTCGGGGGCAAGACTGGGTTCCTGGTCCTGGACCAGCTGCGCGCGATCGATCGAGAGCGACTGGTGCGCCGATTGGGCCGGCTCTCTCCCGACACGCTTGGCAGAGCGTTGGCTGCGCTCCAGGAGATGTTCGCCCCCTAACTGCTGCAGCACCGCAGGTCGCGATACCCTCCGTTCCGACCACCCGTCCGCCTATCCGCCTATATTCCGCCCCCATGACCGACCACGAATATCAGCCCGGCCCGGTGGAGGCCAAGTGGCAGACCCGCTGGGCCGAGCGGGGTACCAACGAGCCCGACCTGGACGGCGCCACCCGGCCGTTCTACAACCTGATGATGTTCCCCTACCCCTCCGCCGAGGGGCTGCACGTCGGGAACTTCTTCGCCTTCACCGGCTCGGACGTCTACGGCCGCTTCAAGCGGCTGCAGGGACACCAGGTCTTCGAGCCGATCGGCTTTGACGCGTTCGGCATCCACAGCGAAAACTTCGCCATCAAGCTGGGCACCCACCCCGCCGAGCTCATCCCGCGCAACATCACCAATTTCCGCCGTCAGCTCACCCGCCTCGGCGGCATGTTCGACTGGCGCCATGAGCTCTCGACCACCGACCCGCGGTACTACAAGTGGACCCAGTGGCTCTTCCTCCAGCTCCACAAGGCGGGAAAGGCCTACAAGAAGAAGGCGGCCGTCAACTGGTGCCCCACCTGCAAGACGGTGCTCGCCAACGAGCAGGTGGAGGGCGGTCTCTGCGAACGGTGCAAGACGCCGGTGGAGCAGCGCGCCCTGGAGCAGTGGTTCTTCCGCATCACCGACTACGCCGACCGGCTCCTGGCCAACCTGGACGACCCGGCCAAGATGGACTGGTCCGACTCCACCACCAGCGCACAACGCAACTGGCTGGGCCGCTCCGAGGGTGCAGACATCGACTTCCCGGTGGACGGCGCCACCAGCATTCGGGTCTTCACCACCCGGCCTGATACGATCTTCGGGGCCACCTTCCTGGTGCTGGCGCCGGAGCATCCGCTCGTGGAGCAACTGACCACGGAGGCGGAGCGGGCGGTGGTCACCGCCTACCGCCAGGCGGTCGCCGCCAAGGACCTGGTGTCACGCAAGGTGGGGGACAAGGAGAAGACCGGCGTCTTCACCGGCGGCTACGCCACCAACCCCGCCACCGGCAAGCCGGTACCGGTCTGGATCGCCGATTATGTCCTGATGGAGTACGGCACCGGCGCCATCATGGCGGTGCCCGGTCATGACGAGCGGGACTTCGCCTTCGCCACCCGGTACGGGCTGCCGATCGTCCGCGTCGTGGCGATGGAAGGTGACGAGGCCTCGACACCGCTGGCCGAGGCGCTGGAGGACAACGAGTCGGGCCGGATGGTCAACTCCGGATCCTTCGACGGGATGCCCGCGCTGGAGGCCAAGCCCGCCATCACCGCCTGGCTCGCCGAGCGTGGCCAGGGCACCGGGAAGGTCCAGTACCGGCTCTATGACTGGTGCATCTCGCGCCAGCGGTACTGGGGCCCGCCCATCCCGATGATCAACTGCGATGCCTGCGGGGCCGTGCCGGTGCCGGAAGACCAGCTGCCGGTGCTGCTGCCGGACCTCGAGGACTTCCGGCCCGACGACAGCGGGGTCTCGCCGCTGGCGCGCCACGCGGAGTGGTATTTCGTGCCCTGCCCCGCCTGCGGCGCGCAGGCCCGGCGCGAGACCGACGTCTCCGACACCTTCCTCGACTCGGCCTGGTACTACCTGCGCTACACCAGCACCGACTTCGACGACCGGGCGTTCGACGCGGCCCGGGTGCGCAAGTGGTGCCCCGTCACCACCTATATCGGTGGCAACGAGCACGCCGTGCTGCACCTGCTCTACTCCCGCTTCATCGCCATGGTGCTGCACGACCAGGGGTTGCTGCACTTCGACGAGCCGTTCGCGCGCTTCCGGGCCCATGGGCTGATCGTCAAGGACGGCGCCAAGATGTCCAAGTCACGCGGCAATGTCGTCATCCCCGACGAGTACATCAACAAGTGGGGCGCCGACACCTTTCGGATGTACCTGATGTTCCTGGGCCCCTTTCAGGAGGGCGGCGACTTCCGCGACTCCAGCCTCAGCGGGCCGCGCCGGTTCCTCGACAAGGTATGGGACCTCGTCAGCCAGAGCGAGACGGTCACGCTCATGGGCAACGAGATCCACCACGCCACCCTCATCAAGTGGCACCAGACGCGGAAGAAGGTCACCGAGGCGATCGAGGCGCTCAGCTACAACACCGCCATCGCCGCGCTGATGGAGTTCCTCAATGCCCTGCGCGAGGTGAACTGCAGCGAGCGGCAGGTCGTCAAGGATTTCCTGGTGATGCTGGCGCCGTTCGCCCCGCACTTCGCCGAGGAATGCTGGGAGCGCCTGGGCTACACCACCTCGATCTTCGATGCCGCGTGGCCCACCTGGGACGAGGCCCTGACGGTGGACACCCGGGTGGATGTGGCGGTGCAGGTGAACGGCAAGACCCGTGGCAAAATCACCGTGCCCCGCGACGCCGCCGAGGCGGCGGTCATTGCCGCGGCGCTGACCGAGCCTGCGGTGGCCCGGTTTACCGAGGGGAAGACCCTGCTCAAGCAGATCGTGGTGCCGAACCGGCTGGTGAATCTGGTCGTGGGGTAGGGAGAAGCGGACCGGGCGCTGGGGCCCAGAGCTTGGGGCTGGAGATCTCTCCATCCGCCTACCCGCCTATCCGCCCATCCGCCCTTCATGGCACGATCCTCGCCGGAAATCCGGATTATCATCCGGAGTCCCCCGAGCCTGAGGTGCCCGCATGTCCACCCCAAGATTGGCTGCCGTGGCCGCCCTGGCCCTGCTCACGGCCGGCTGCCCCAACCCGCGCAACCCGCTCGGTCCCCCGATCGACACCCCGGGCCCCGGCCCGGGAGCGACGATCGCCTTTCGACTGGGTGAGTTCGGCGCCGACGCGGTCAAGGCCCTCGCCACCGATCCGGCCGGCAACATCTTCGTTGCCGGTGAGTTCACCGGCTCGGTGGACTTCGACCCCTCCTCCGCCAGCCGCATCCTCGGCAGCCTCGGCGGCACCGATGTCTTCGTGGCCCGATACACCCCCGTGGGCGACCTGACCTGGGCCATCCGCATCGGCGGCGGGCAGGACATCAGCGTCAACGCACTGGCGCTCGACGGCGGCGGCAACCTCCTGATCGGCGGTGGGTTTGCGGGCACCGCCAACTTCGATCCGGCCGGCGGTGTCACGTCGTTCACCAGCAATGGTGGCCGCGACGCCTACGTGGCGTCGTTCACCGCGGCCGGGGGGTTGCGCTGGGCGCGCGGCTTTGGCGGCACACTCGACGATCAGGTGCTGAGCGTGACGCTGCAGGCTGAAGGCACCGCGTTCGCCAGTGGAACCTTCGCGGGCACGATGCCGGTGGATCCCGGCGCCGGCATCGCGGTCACGTCCATCGGCGACGTCGACGGATTCCTGGCCTCATGGAACCTGACGGGCACCGCGCGCTGGGCCTTCTCCGTGGGCGGCCCCGGGGCGGACAGCGCCGCCGCCACTGCCCCGGCGCCGGGAGGGGGAGTCTACCTCGGCGGCTCGTTCACCGGCACCGCCGACTTCGGTCCCGGCACCACCGCCGCCGCGCTGACCTCGCTCGGCGGCTATGACGCCTTCCTGGCCCGCTACACCCCCGGCGGCGAACTCGCCTGGGTGCGGGGCCTGCACGGCAGCAGCATGGTGCGCATCGGCCCCAACGGCCTGGCCGCGGCCCCCGACGGCGCGCTCGTGGCCACCGGCACCTTCGCGGGCACCGCCGACTTCAACGCAGGCACCGCCGTCGCAGCCCTGACCAGCGCGGGTTTGAACGATGGGTTTATCGTGCGGCATGCTGCATCCGGTGACTTTGGCTGGACAGTGGCGATGGGAGGATTCACCAACGATGTTGCCGGCGCGGTGGCCGTGGCGCCGAATGGCGAGGTCGCGGTGACCGGGTCCTTCACTGGCGTCGCACGGTTCGACCCGGGTGCCGCGGCCACCGGCCTCACCGCACTCGGCATCAGTGGGGCCACTGACATGTACGTCGCCCGCTACAGCGCCTCGGGCGCATTCCGCTGGGCGGTCGGGATCGGCGGCCCACTGGTGGGGGAGAGCTTTCTGACGGCGGGAACGAGCGTTGCGGCCGACCCCAACGGCAATGTCGTGGCGGGTGGACGGTTCTTCGGCTCGGTGGACGTCAATCCGGGCACCACCCTGACCGTGCTGTCGAGTCTCGGCAACGCCGACGGGCTGGTGGTCAAGTACACCGGCACGGGCGAGCTCGCCACCCGCCCGTGAGCTCGGTCAGCCGCGAGCGCTGAATCGCTCCAGGAACTCCCGCTCACCGGCGGACAGGCTCGACAGTCCTGTCGCACTGATCTTGTCGAGCACCCGGTCCAGCTCGTCCCGGTTCACCGGGTGCAGGTCGTCACGGCGAATCCGCTTCCAGCGGTCCATGGCCGAGCCGGTGGTCTCGACCACCGGCTTCGGTACCGAGACCTTCCGCTGCCACTGCCGCGAGGGTGAGCGGACTTCAAGAATCTTCAGGTAGGCCCACGCACCGAGAAATCCGCCCAGATGGGCAAAGTGGGCGATCCCGCCACCACGACCGCCGAATCCCGAAAACAGTGCCATGCCCGTCAGGATGATCACCAGCCAGCGCGCCTCGATGGGCAGGATTCCCCAGATCAGGATCTGGTGACGCGGCCAGAACATCGCGAAGCCGAGCATGACGCCGAACACGGCACCCGAGGCGCCGATGATCGCCACGTTTGGCGTGAAGAGAAGTGAAAGGAGGCCGCCGGTGATCCCGCTGGCGAAGTACAGGATCAGGAACGACCGGGAACCCAGCCGCTCCTCCAGCCGGGGCCCGAAGAAGAACAGCGCCAACATGTTGAAGAAGATGTGGCCCAGCCCGCCGTGCAGGAACATGTAGGTGATGAATGTCCAGGGGCGGAAGAGTCCCAGCGCCGGAATCAGCGCAAAATCGCGCGTGATCGCCGGCAGCGACATCTGAAGCAGGTAGATGGCGGCATTCGCGAACAGGAGACGGGTCACCCACGGTGTCATCATCATCCGGGAACGGTAGGGGAACGCGGGCCCGACGGCAAGACGGCCCGCTTGCCGCCTTGCGGCTCACCCCTTAGATTTGCCCTGATGCGCCTGACCTGGCACCATCACACTCATCATCACCACGGCCCGACGGGTCGGGGCGATGGGCGCGTGCATGGGTAGCCGGTAGCCGGCCCCCGAGCCAAGCCCAATTACGCCGCGGCCCGTCCCCCTCCGGACGGGCCGCTTTTTGTCCATCCCTGAACCACGGAAGACACGACCATGCTCCGCATCGCGCTGCCCAACAAGGGGCGGCTGGCAGAAGAAACCCGCGACCTGTTTGAGCAGGCCGGACTCGAGGTCCGCGCCCTCTCCGAACGGGCCCTCACCGCCTCGCTTGGCGGGGAG
>JBHEPH010000036.1:0-3859 GCA_046260395.1 Gemmatimonadales bacterium | reverse complement strand
CCCCGAGTTCGTCGCGGATGGTGCCGCCGATGCCGGCGTCACCGGCTTCGACCTGATCGCCGAGTCCGGCCGGCCGCTGGACGAGCTCCTCGACCTCGGCTTCGGCCGCTGCCGGCTGGTCGTTGCCGTGCGCGATGACAGCCCCGTCACCAGCGTCGCCAACCTGCCGGCCGAGACGCGGGTGGCTACTGTGTTCCCGCGCATCACGCAGGAGTTCTTTGCCGGGCAAGATCGTCCGGTCACCCTCGTGCCAATGTCCGGCGCCGTGGAGATCGCGCCGCATCTTGGCATTGCCGACGTGATCGTCGACCTGACCAGCACTGGCAGCACGCTCAAGACCAACGGACTCCGGGAACTGGTCACTATTGCCACCTCTTCCGCGCGGCTCATCGCGCGGCCAGCCGGCCAGACCGGCCGCCCGGCACCGGAGGCGCGGGCCCTCGATGAACTGGTGACGGCCCTGAGCTCGGTGCTGCGCGCCCGCGGCCAGCGCTACCTGATGGCCAACGTGCCGCGCGCCCGGCTCGATGAGGTCAAGCAGGTCGTGCCCGGCATCAACGGACCGACCGTCATTGATATCCTCAACGGCGGCTCCTACGTGGCGGTGCATGCCGTGGTCGCCGCGGCCACGATCTACCGCACCATCGCCGACCTCAAGGCACTCGGTGCCGAAGGGATCCTGGTCACCCGCATCGAACGGCTGATGGCATGAACGCCCCACGCGTGCGCTGGCAGGGCGCCCTCGCCAGCCTCAGCGCCACCGACCGCGCCGCGCTCTTTGACCGCTCCACCTCGAGCGACGTCGCGATCAGGCAGGGCACCGCCACAATCATCCAGCGCGTCCGCCAGATGGGTGACAACGCGCTGCGGGAGCTGGCGCGCGAATTCGATGGCGTCACGCTGGACGCGCTTGAAGTCCCCGTTGGCCGCTGCCAACAGGCACTGGATCAGCTCAACCCCGTGCTGCGGTCTGCCTTGGAGCGCGCCGCCGCGAATATCAGGACAGTTCACGAGGCGTTTCGGCCAACTGCGGCGGAGGTTTCCCCGGAACCCGGGATCGTGATCGGCCGCCGGCCCGACCCGCTGGGACGCGTGGGGGTCTATGCGCCGGGCGGGCGAGCCGCCTATCCGAGCAGCGTGCTGATGGGTGCCGTGCCCGCCAGGGTGGCCGGCGTGGGCGAGGTGATCCTCTGCTCCCCGCCGGGGCCAACGGGGGAGCCCTCCGACGTGGTCCTGGCCGCGGCGGCGCTGGCGGGTGTGGATCGAGTGTTCGCGCTTGGCGGGGCTGGTGCCATCACGGCCATGGCCTATGGCACGGAGTCGGTGCCACGGGTCGACCGGATCGTCGGCCCCGGCAACGCCTGGGTGGCCGAGGCCAAGCTGCAGGTCAGTGGTGCGGTGGCGATTGATTCGCCTGCCGGGCCGAGCGAACTGCTCATCCTGGCCGACGACAGCGCCGACCTGGACATCCTGGTGCGCGAAATGCTGGCCCAGGCGGAGCACGATCCTGCCGCGGCGGTCGTGGCAATCGTGGTCGGGGCGGGTGTGAGAGAGCTGGCCAGCCGCCTTCTCGCCGCGATGGCCCGTGAGCCGCGGGGCACGGTTATCCAGGCCGCGCTGGCCTCGCGCGGTGCGGTGCTCGCGGCCGCCAGCCTGGATGACGCAATTGTCTTTGCCAACGACTGGGCTGCTGAGCACCTGTTGGTGGCCACGCGAGACAATGACGCGGTGCTCCCCAGGCTGCGCAATGCGGGGACCGTGTTTGTCGGCACGTCGAGCTCGGTCGCCTTCGGGGACTACATGACCGGCGCCAATCACGTCCTGCCGACCGGCGGGCTGGCCCGCTGCTACTCAGGGCTTTCCACCCTCGACTTCGTCCGCTGGACCACCTGGCAGCGGGTGGACCGCGCGGCCGCCGCCCGGTTGGCCGCGCCGGTGGGGATCTTTGCCGACAGCGAGGGGCTGCCCGCCCACGCCGCCGCGGCCCGGCAGTGGGAGGCCCGATGACCGCCTCGCTACGCTACGAGCCGGACCCGGCGGCCACGGTAGACCTGGGCGACAATACCAACCTCTGGGGCGCTCCCCCGGCGGCGCGCGCCGCGCTGGCGGCCACGGCCACCGCCGCCATCAGCCGGTACCCCTCGCCCTACGGCGACCGCCTCAAGGCGGCCGCAGCCGGCTACCTCGGCGTGCGCACCGGGCAAATTGTCACCGGCTGCGGCTCCGACGATGTGCTCGATGCCGCCATCCGGTCGGCAGCCGAACCCGGCCAGCGGCTGGTCTTTTCCTCGCCAACCTTCTCGATGATCCCGGCGTTCGGCGGCATCAACCGCCTCGAACCCGTGGCGGTGCCGTTCCGGCCCGATTGGGATATCGATGCGGAGGCGCTCGTCGCGGCCCGCGGGGCCGTCACCTATCTGTGTGCCCCGAACAACCCGACCGCCACCGGCATCTCGCGGGCAGCGATGGAGTTCGTGATTGAGCGGGCTGGCGGACTCATCATCATTGACGAGGCCTATGCAGAGTACGCCGGTGTCACGGCCATTGACCTGCTCGAGCGGAGCGAACGGGTGCTGGTGGTGCGCACCCTCTCGAAGGCGTTCGGTCTCGCCGGCCTCCGCGTCGGGTATGCCGCCGGCGCCCCGGACCTGATTGGTCGCATCGAGGGGGCTCGCGGCCCGTACAAGGTCTCGGTGGCGTCGGAGGCCGCGGCCGTGTCTGCCCTCACCGATGATCGTGACTGGGTCATGGCACTCGTGGCGGAGACCCTGGCCCTGCGTCAGCGGTTCGAAGATGAGGTGGCAGGCGCACCGGATTGCACCCTCTTGCCGTCGCACGCCAACTTCGTGCTGGCCGTCGCCCGCCCAGAATCACCGGATGCCATCTGTGCCCTGGCCGAGCGGCTCCGCGCCCGCGACGTAAGCGGGCGGTTTTTCCCCGCCCTGCCAGGCATCGGCGACGCGCTCCGCCTGACGATCGGCCCGTGGGAGATGCTGGCGCCGGTGGTCGAAGCGATGACTCGCGAGGCGGCACGATGAAGCGCATCACCCTGCTCGACTATGGCATGGGCAACCTCCATTCATTGGCCAAGGCGGCCACCATCCCCGGTGCCGAGCTACGCATCGAGACCGATCCGGTGCGCGCCCTGGACACGGACATCCTGCTGCTGCCCGGCGTCGGCGCGTTTGGCGCGGCAGCCGAGCGCATTGCTCCCGCCCGCGGCGCACTACGCGAAGCGTTGCAAGCCGGCCTGCCCTGCCTCGGCATCTGCCTCGGCATGCAGCTCCTGATGGACGCGAGCGACGAGGGCCCGGGTGCCGGCATCGGCCTGATTCCCGGCCGGGTCCGCCGCCTGCAGGCCAATCGGCTCCCCCAGATCGGCTGGAATATCATCGAGGATGCGGCAGACCCGGCGCTGGCCAGCTCAACACTCACGTCGGTCTACTACGCCAACGGCTTCGTGGTGGAACCCGACGATCCGGCGTGCGTCACCGCATGGAGCACGCACGAGTCCGACCGCTTTCCGGCGATGGTACGCACCGGACGGACACTCGGGGTACAGTTCCACCCGGAGAAAAGCTCCCAGGCCGGCGTGGATTTCCTTCGCGGTTGGCTCGAAGCCCAGGAGGACCGATGATTGCCATTCCCGCGGTGGACCTGCGCGAAGGTGCCTGTGTACAACTCGTGGGTGGTGACTATGCCGCAGAGCGGGTCCGGCTCGATGATCCGGTGAGCGTGGCCACCAGCTGGCGCGACCGCGGATTCTCCCACCTCCATGTGGTGGACCTCGACGCCGCGCTCAGCCGCGGCGACAATTCGGAGATCGTCAGGGCGATCCTCGACCTGCCGGGGCTGGCCG
>JBHEPH010000035.1:21581-29745 GCA_046260395.1 Gemmatimonadales bacterium | reverse complement strand
CTACATTGTCAGGACAGTCTGCCTCTCCTGAGGAACCCATGAGGCTGCACCGCTGTCGCGCCCTGCCCCTGGGCGTGATTCTCCTTGGCTTCACCACGTCGCTTGCCGCCCAGGCCACGATGTCCGGCATCGTGCGCGAGGACTCCAGCGCGCGACCGCTCGAAGGGGTCGAGGTGCTGATCAACGGTACCCCCCACCGCGCCATCACCAACGCTTCGGGTCGCTATCTTCTCGAGGGGCTGCCGGGGGGCATCTATCAGGTCATCTTCCGCACAGTGGGCCACGTCCCGGTGCGGATGGACGTGCTCCTCACCGCCGGTGAAACCACCCGCGCCAACGCGACGCTCGTTCGCTCCGATGTGGTGCTGGATCCGATCCTCGTGACCGGAGAGCCGATGCGCGAAGTCGGGCTTGCCGGGCTTGGGTTCGAGGAGCGCCGCCGGGTGGGCTTGGGGCGGTTCATCGATCCGGCTGAACTGCGGGAGTCCGAGCACCTCCGAGTGGTTGACCTCCTTCGGCGCCACGGTGTAACCGTCATGCCGGTTCCTGGTCGTGGGAAAGATGTCTATCGGGCATACCATCCCACGCGGCGGAACGCCGCAGGGCAGCTCAACTGCCCCATGGTGACGTATCTCGACGGTGTCCTGGTGGTGATTGATGACCTGCGAACAGACATTGACATCTCCGCGCTCGCTGCCGTCGAAGTATATCGTGGGGGCGCTCAGCTGCCCGCGCAGTTCAGCGGCGCTCAGGCCCAGTGTGGCGCCGTCGTGATGTGGACCCGCCGAGGGCCGTAGGGTACCTCAGCTCGACCGTTCCTTCCCCAGCGCACGAGGGCTTCCATGCGCCGACACGCCGTGACCCCTCTGCTCCTGATGCTCGCTGCCTTGGCCGCTCCCGCCGCCGCCCAGCAGGTGGACGTTCAACTCCGCGAGCAGCGCTCCCGCACTCCGATCATCGGGGCGATCGTCCGCCTCCTCGGTGAAACCGATGACAGGATCCATGCCCAGGGCCTCAGCAATGAGGGTGGTCGGATCTCCCTGCGCGCTCCCACCGCCGGCCGCTACCGCCTCAAGGTGGACCGGATCGGCTGGGTGGGGCTCATCACGCCGTCCTTTGCGCTCGACGCCGGTCAGATCTTCCCGACCGAAGTGCTCCTGGGAGACGTGCGCCTGGACCTGCCCACCATCGAGGTCCAGGGCGAAAACGTCTGTGGCCGCCGGTTTGACGGCGACACCGAGGCGGCCAACCTCTGGCAGGAAATTGACCGCGCCCTCACCGCCACGGTCATCAGTCAGCGCGAGGCCGTCGTTCCGCTACATCTGCGCGAGTTTCACCGGGAGCTCCGGCTCAATGGCCGAGTGGAGCGGGAGTGGTTCACGAGGTCCGCCATTGTGCGGGGGGCCGTATACCAGACCCTTCCGCCACCGCTCCTGGCCACGGAAGGGTTTGTCCTGGTGGACAACCAGAGCGACTCCACGATCTATGCGGTTCCGGATGCGGCGCTGCTGGTCTCACCCGAATTCACCGAGACGCACTGCTTCCGCACTGTGCGAGAGCGTGATGGACGGATCGGCCTCTACTTCGAACCCATCCCACGCCGGCAGGTGACCGACATCCAGGGCACGATCTGGCTCGATCCAGCCAGTCATGAGCTGCGCTACCTGGAGTACACATATACGGGCCTGCCACCGCTGCCCCAGCGGGTTGACTTCGGCGGGCGGGTGGAGTTCGAACGTCTGCCGAGCGGCCGATGGATCGTGAGCGATTGGCATGTTCGGACCCCGCTGGTGGGGCAGGTCACGGTGCGCACCCGGGGGTTGCCCGGTTACCGCTCTCCGACCATGGAGGTCGATCGGATGACTGGATTCCTCGAGCTTGGAGGGCGGGTAAGGATCGCAAGCGACCCGAGTGCGATCGTCACTCAGGCGATCCTGGTGGGGCGCGTCGTGGACCCCGTGACCGGCGAGGGGCTCGCGGGCGCACGGGTGTCCGTGACGGGGGTGCCGACGTGGGTGAGTACGGATGAGTCCGGGCGGTTCAGCCTGGCGACTCCGTTGTACGGGGAGCGGATGGCGGCCGTCAGCCACCCGCGGTTCCGCCTCTCCAGCCGACCGACCGATCGCCTCGTCCTCCTGTCGGTAGGCGATACCACCACCGTGGACTTCCACGCACCCACGATGCCCCCAATGGTCCGCGCGGTCTGCGGCAATCCCCGCAATCACTCGGGCATCGTCGGGGTTGTGCTGGATGCCGCCGGCGAGCCGATCCCGAACGCGCAGGTCCGGGCCAGCTGGCGCCAGCCCACAGGGGAGCTGCGGCAGGAACGCATCCGCAGCGGCCCCGCGGGCGACTACGGCTTCTGCAACCTCCCGCCCGACGAGGAGATCGAGATCACCCTCACCGGCCCCGACGGCCAGGTGGTACGCCGGGACGTGGAACTGGCGCCGCGGGAGTTCCAGTGGGTGGAGTTGCGGGTGGGTGGGCGAACGGGACCTGCCGGGGCTCCGTGATCAGGGAGCGTCGGTTGCAGGGTGAGCGGGACCAGCCGGAGCGCCGTGAGCCCTGACGCTCCGTGCGTGGTAAGCGGGAACTGCTCGGCAAGGATGGTCCCGCTCACCTGGCAGAAATCTCCTCCTCGCCTCCGAGCCCCGGCAGGTCCCGCTCACCCGGCGAGAATCCCTTCTGCCCGAGGGGGCCCGGCAGGTCCCTCTCATGTCCCACCGCCCCAGTCCTCGATGGCACGCACCCATTCCGTCAGGAACTGGTTGGCCTGGAATCCGTCCAGCACCCGATGGTCAATCGTCAGTGTCACGTAAATCATTGGCCGGATCTCCGTCATCACGTGGCCGTACGCCTCGGCCACGATCACCCGCTTCTCCATCCGGCCGACGCCCAGGATGGCGGACTGCGGCTGGTTGATGATGATCGGGGTGGCGATGATGCTGCCGCTGACGCCATGGTTGCTGATGGTGAAGGTGCCGTGCTGCACGTCGGCCGGCGTCAGCTTGCCGCCGCGGGCACGGGTGGTCAGGTCGCCCAAGCGCTCGGCGGTCTGCAGCAGGTCCAGGGTCTGGGCCTGCGGGATGACCGGTACGATCAGCCCGCCATTCTCGAGCGCCGTGCCCACACCAATGTTGCAGTCGTCGAAGAGTTCCAGCGCGTCGTCGTGCCAGCGGCTATTGACCTCGGGGACGGCCTGCAGCGCCTTGACGGTCGCCTGCACGAAGTAGGCGGTGTAGGTCAGCTTGAAGCCGCGGGCCTCCGCCTCGGCGCGGTTCAATTCGCGGTGGCGGATGACTTTCGTCAGGTCGGCATCGAACACCGTGGTGACATGCGGGGCGGTGGCGACGCTGTGCACCATGTGGGCCGCGATGCCCCTCCGCATTTGCGAATGGCGCACCATGCGAGACGGAATCCCTGAAGTACTCCTCGCTGTGTCCGCCTGTCCGCCTATCCGCCTGTCCGCCCGCGACCGCCCGCTCCACATCCTCCGCGGTGATCCGCCCGCCCTTGCCGGTTCCCTCCACCTGCGACGCGTCCAGGTCATGCTCCTTCAACAGCCGCCGCACGGCGGGGGAGAGCGGAGGAGGGCCACCATCCGCCGGTGCTGCGGGCCGGGCAGGCCCTGCCGCTGCGGGTGCCGCGGTTTCCGATCCGCCCTGTCCATCCTGTCCATCCTGTCCGCCCTGTCCGACTTCTTGCTTCTCGCTTCTCCCTTCTCCCTGACCCCCCAGTCGGCCTACCACCTCCCCCGGCTCGACCGCCTCCCCCTCTCCCTTGAGGATCTCAGCAAGGATCCCGTCTGTTGGACTGGAGATCTCCACCGTCACCTTGTCGGTGCTGAGTTCCAGGAGCGGCTCGTGCTGCTTCACCCCATCGCCCACCTGCTTGAACCAGGTCGCGATCACCGAGGTGGTGCCCTCGGCCTGGTCAGCCGGGATCAGGATATCGATCAGGTTCACCGCTCAGGCCTCGATCAGGGAAACCATCCGCTCGGTGATCCCCTCCACCGAGGGCAGGATGGCGTTCATCAGGTCCACGTTGTAGGGCGTCGGCACGTCGGGAATGGCCATGCGCTGTACCGGGGCGTCGAGGTTGAAGAACGCCGCGTCCGCCACGGTGGCCACCACTTCGGCACCGAATCCGGCCGTCATCGTGTCCTCGTGCACCACCAGGCAACGGCGGGTCTTCTTGACGCTGGCCAGGACCGCGTCGCGATCCCAGGGCGCGATGGTGCGGAGGTCCAGCACCTCCACCGCGTGGCCGCTGGCCTTCGCCGCCTCCTCGCAGCGTTCCACCATCGCCCCCCAGGTTACCACCGTGAGGGCGTCACCCTCGGTGATCCGCCTGGCCTGACCCATCGGGAGCAGGAAGTCATCCCCCGGATAGGGCCGGCGCGCCCAGGTGCCGTCGAGCAGTGCGCGGTGCTCGAAGAAGATGGTGGGGTTGTTGCTGCGCAGGGCAGCGCGCAGCAGCCCCACGGCATCCTCCGCGTTGCTCGGTACGCAGACCTGCCAGCCCACCTGATGGGCCCAGAGCACCTCGCCACAGACGCTGTGCCACGGGTCGCCGCACTTGGGTGCGTACCCGCCCGGTAGCCGCACCACGATCGGGGCGGCGAACCGGTTGGCGGTGCGCCAGCGGATGGTGCCACAGTTGTTGAGCTGCTCGGTGGCGGGATCGGCGTACTTCCGGAACTGGATCTCGGGTACCGGCATCAGCCCCGCGATGGCCATCCCCACCGAACGGCCGATGATCCCCTCCTCGGAGAGCGAGGTGTCGAACACCCGCGCCGAGCCGAACTGGTCCTGCAGGCCCATGGTGGCGGCGTGCACCCCGCCCTTGGGGCCGACATCCTCCCCGAACACCAGGACCTTCGGGTTGGTCTTGAGCTCGTGTTCCAAGGTCCGCCGTACGGCCGTCAGCAGGTTGATGCGCGGCCCCTCCGGCTTCGGCGCGTCGCTGTGTGGCGGGAATTGGTGGCCGCTGGTGTGCAGCCCGCCCCGCAACTGCAGGTCCGGGGTGCCATCCGCCTTTACTTCGGCAAGCCGGTGCCGGGTGACGGTGCTGGTGTCCGGGTCAGGGCGCGCCAGCGCGCGCTCCAGCGCCGCGTCCACATCGGCCGCGACCTGCTGCTCCACGGCGCTCCATTCCGCCTGTGTCAGTAACCCGTCCAGGAGGTACGCCTTGAGCTTGGGCAGCGGGTCGTTGGCCTGTTCCTGCGCCAACAGGTCCTCCGGCTTGTACGCCTGGGTGTCCTGGCCGGAGTGACCACTCAGGCGCGGCACCTTGAGCCGCAGCAGGGCGGGGCCCTTGCCCGCGCGCACGTGGGACATCGTCTTGCTGATCAGTCGTGACGCCTCATCAGGATCAGTGCCGTCGCCATCCTTGATGAACAGGTTCTTGAACGACGCCAGGTTCTCGGCGATGTTGCCGCCGGGCGTCTGGAACTGCGAGGGGACCGAGATGCCGTAGCCGTTGTCCTCGATGTAGAAGAGCAGCGGCAGCGACAGCGTCGTGGCCATCGTCAGCGCCGACCAGAAACCGTTGGTGGCCACCGAAGCCTCGCCGCCGAGCACGACCGCCACCGCGTCGCGGTACGACGCGTCGCCGAGGACATCACGGTGGTAGGTGACGGCCTGGGCCCACCCGGCGCAGGGGGTGAACTGGGACCCGACGTCGCCGGACATGGGCAGGACGGTGGGGCCGCCGGGGTTGGGGAAGTTGCAGACCACCCCAATGTCGCGGCCGTCGCTGAACCCGCCCGACTTGCCCATGGGCCCGGCAAAGGCGTCCTCGATCGAGAGTCCCATCGTCAGCAGCAGCGGGCGCGAACGGTAGTACGCCCCGGCCGCATCATGCGGATGGGTCAGGTACTGGCCGAGGATGACCTGCGCCATGTCATGCCCGCGGGCGCTGAACTGGTAGAGCACCTTCTTTTCGGGCATCAGGCGGGTTTCCTCGATGTCGTCGATCCGGCGCGACGCCAACGTGAGGTAGGCCACCCGCTTCCAGTCAATCGAATTCATTGCCATCCCTGGTTCATCATGGTGCTCCACGCCGGGCGAATGGGCCGGCGACGGGTGTCCGAACGGTCATGGTGCCCGGCCGAAGTTCGAAAAAAGCTATCCACAGATTACGCAGATTCTGGCCCCCCTGGGCCGCCGGCTCCACCGTGTCGGGCAAGTGCCGGTGATGTTTGTTTGTAAACTGCCCAGCGTTCCAAGACCCTGCCATGGAAGTAGTTCCCCGCACGAGAATGCTGTTCACAAAAACATCTGAGATGTCCGCCCGGATAGCCGAGGCCTCGCTTTTCACGAAGCCCTGAATCTGCGTAATCTGCGAAATCTGTAGACATCTCTTATTGATCCAAGCCGTCCACCAACGCCCGCTCCGTTGCGTAGACCGTCCCGCGAAACAAACCCACGACCTCGCCATCCTGTTTCGTCACCGTCACCCGATAGAACCCGATCCGCCCGCCGACATGTTCCGCCTCGGCCACGGCGGTCAGCCGGTCGCCCGCATGGGCCGGCCTCGGATAGCGAATACTGTTCTCGATGGCCACCGTGACCTTGCCGTGGGTGTTGGCCGAAAATGCCAGCGCGCTGTCGGCCAGGGAGAAGGTGACGCCCCCGTGGCAGACGCCGAAGCCGTTGACCATCTCCGGACGCACCGTCATGGCCACCACTGAGCGCTGCGGGGCCGTCTCGAGCACGCTCATGCCCATCCACTCGGTGAAGCGATCGCCGTCCAGCATCGTCCTAACGCAGCGCTCCGCCAGCGCCTGAGGACTCTCACTCATCGAAGAACATCCGTCGCGACTTGACCAGCCGCCGGAGCAGCGGGCTGGGGCGGTAGCGATCCTCACCATATTCGGCCTGGAGGGCCTCCAGCCGCTGCAGGACCGTCGCGGGGCCGAGTTCGTCGGCCCACGCGAGCAGCCCCTTGGGGTAGTTGACCCCCTTCGTCATGGCCAAGTCGAGATCCTCGCCCGAGGCGATCCCGAGAAACAGCGCGTCGGCGGCCTCGTTGATGAGCATCGCCACGATCCGGTCCACGATGCGCTGGCCAATTTCGCGATCCTCCTGCGCCGGGGGTCTCTCCGCACCCTCGGCATAGTCGAAATACCCCCGCCCGCTCTTGCGGCCCAGCAGCCCCGCCTCCACCTGCCGCTGCTGGGTGATCGAGGGGCGGTAGCGGGGGTCGTAGAACATCGCCTCGAAGACACTCGTCGTCACGGCAAAGTTCACGTCGTTGCCGATCAGGTCCATCAGCTCGAATGGCCCCATTCGGAACCCGCCGAGCTCGCGCATGGCCCAGTCAATGGTGGCCTGGGAGGCGAGGCCTTCGTCGTAGATGCGCAGCGCCTCGCCATAGAAGGGCCGCGCCACGCGGTTGACGATGAATCCCGGGGTGTCCTTGGCCACCACCGGCACCTTGTTCCACCTGCCGGCCAGGTCCCGGACGGCACCGGTGACTTCCCCATCGGTGGCGAGTCCGGGAATGATCTCCACCAGCGGCATCAGCGGGACGGGATTGAAGAAGTGCATCCCGACCACGCGGCCCGGCCGGGCGAGCCGGCCGGCAATGGCCGTGACACTGAGCGAGGAGGTATTGGTGGCGAGGATCGCACCGGGCGGCGTGGCCTGCTCGAGCCGCGCGAAGGCGTCCTGCTTGACGCCAAGGTCCTCGACGATCGCCTCGATGACCAGGTCGCAGTCGGCGAAGGCGCGCAGGCCTGCGCCCTCCTCCAGCGGCTTCCCCTCGATGCGGGCGATGGCCGCGTCGGCGCTCTCCTGCGTCATCCGCCCCTTCTCGACCTCACGGGTGAGCGCCCGCTTGATCGTCTCGCGCGCCTTGGCCACGGCGGGGGCGCTGGCGTCGGCCACGACCACCGGGTGGCCGGCCACCGCCGCCACCTGCGCGATACCGGTGCCCATGGCCCCGGCGCCGAGCACGCCGATTCTCATTCCCGAGTACGGACTCACTGGCCGCTGAACTCCGGCGCCCGCTTGGCCAGGAACGCGGCCACGCCCTCGGCGTGATCGGCCGTGCGGCCCGCGGCCCCCTGCAGCTCAGCCTCGAGCTGGAGCTGGGTGGCGAGGTCGCTGGTGAGGGAGGCGTTGAGGAGCTGCTTGATCATGCCGAAGGCGCGGGTGGG
>JBHEPH010000035.1:724-21571 GCA_046260395.1 Gemmatimonadales bacterium | reverse complement strand
GGCCTGGTAGATCAGGCCGATCTCCTGCGCCTTCGTGGCCGGGAGCTTGTCGGCCAGCATCATCAATTCCGTGCTGCGGGCCAGGCCCACCAGTCGGGGCAGGAAGAAGGTGCCACCGGTGTCTGGCACCAGGCCGATCTTGGCGAACGCCTGGATGAATGAGGCGCTCTCGGAGGCGACCACGAAGTCGCAGCAGAACGCCAGGTTGGCGCCGGCCCCGGCCGCCACGCCGTTTACGGCGCAGACCACGGGCTTCTGGAGCTGCCGGATGGCGGTCACGATCGGGGAGTACTTGCGCCGGACGATCTCACTGAAGTCCACCAGCCCGCTGTCCGACTGGGTCTCGGACAGGTCCTGGCCGGCGCAGAAGCCGCGCCCTGCTCCCGTGAGCAGGACGGCACGGACCGACGCCCCGGCAGCGCGCTGCAGGGCGTCCTGCAGCTCCTGCCCCATCAGTTCATTGAAGCTGTTCAGGACCTCGGGCCGGTTCAGCGTGATCTCGGCGACGCCGGCGGTTTCAGTCCAGAGCAGGTGTTGGTAGGTCACGGGTGCTCCAGCGTGGGGCAGGTGCGTGTCGGGGTCGGGTGGTATGGCGCACGGCCAGCCGCGCTCCCTCCGCGCGCTGCAGTTCGCTCTCCTGCGGGCATCCCAGGTTTGGCGACGCTCACTGCCGCGCACTCCGGGAGCCCGACCGGCCGTGCGCGGCATTCCTGCGGGCGTTTCACAGGGTGGAAGAATACAGTAAATTGCACCAATTCGCAGGGGGTTCGCCCCGGCGACGTCATTCCGCCCTGAAACCGTGAGTTCATGCGAGACGCGTTCCTCATTGACGGTGTCCGGACCCCGATCGGCAGCCTGGGTGGGGCTTTGGCCCCGGTCCGGGCCGACGACCTGGCCGCCCACGTGCTGCGCGCGTTGGTGGCCCGCCACCCCCAGGTGGACCAGGCCGCCATCGGAGATGTGGTGATGGGCTGCGCCAACCAGGCCGGGGAGGACAACCGCAACGTGGCCCGGATGGCGGCGCTGCTGGCGGGGCTGCCGCACACCGTCCCCGGGGAGACGGTCAACCGGCTCTGTGCCTCGGGTATGGCAGCCACCGTCAATGCGGCACGTGCCATAGCGGTGGGCGATGGCGACCTCTACCTGGCCGGTGGGGTCGAATCGATGACCCGAGCCCCCTTCGTGCTCTCCAAGGGGACCACTCCCTTCGCGCGCAACGTCGAGATGTTCGATTCCAGCCTGGGCTGGCGCTTCGTGAACCCGCGGATGCGGGAGCTCTACGGCACCGACGCCATGGGGGAAACCGCCGAGAACGTGGCGGAGGAGCACGAGGTGAGCCGGGAAGATCAGGACGCGTTTGCCCTCTCCTCCCAGCAGAAAGCCGCAGCAGCGCGGGGCAAGGGGAGGTTTGCGGAGGAGATCGTGCCGGTGGAGATCCCGGGCAGGAAAGGCCAGGCCGCGACCGCCGTGGCGGAGGACGAGTTCCTGCGGCCGGACACGACGCTCGAGAAGCTAGGGAAGCTGAAGCCGGCTTTCCGACACGATGGCAAGGGGAGCGTCACAGCGGGGAACTCTTCCGGTCTCAATGACGGCGCCTGCGCACTCCTCCTCGCCTCTGAGGACGCGCTTACGACCCACGCGCTGACCCCAATCGCGCGGATTGTTTCCTCCGGCGTGGCCGGGGTGGAGCCGCGGGTGATGGGGGTCGGTCCCGTCGAGGCGAGCCGCATCGCACTGGCCCGCGCGGGGCTCACCTTGGATGACATGGACCTGATCGAGCTCAATGAAGCCTTTGCCGCCCAGGCGCTGGCCTGCCTCCGCCTCCTCGGCCTGGCCGATGACGACCCGCGGGTGAACCCCAACGGCGGCGCCATTGCCCTTGGCCATCCACTGGGCATGAGCGGCGCGCGGCTGATCCTGACGGCGGCGCGGGAACTTCAGGCCACGGGCAAGCGCTACGCCCTCTGCACCATGTGCATCGGGGTGGGACAGGGGATGGCGGTGGTGATCGAGAGGATATCATGAAGACCGTGGGGGCGAGGCCTGCCTCGCCCGCGTGGAGGGTCGGATGACGATCTACGCCTTTGGCCCACACATCCCCGTGGTGGACGAGTCGGCGTTTGTGCACCCGCAGGCGGCGGTGACCGGCAATGTCATCATCGGCCGGGATGTGTACATTGGCCCGGGCGCCGCCATTCGTGGTGACTGGGGTGGCATCGTCATCGAAGATGGCTGCAATGTGCAGGAGAACTGCACCGTCCACATGTTCCCCGGGGTGACGGTGACGCTCGAAGCTGGTGCGCACATCGGCCACGGCGCGGTGATCCACGGTGCGCGGATCGGGCGCAACAGCCTGGTGGGGATGAACGCGGTGGTCATGGACAATGCCGTGATCGGCGCGGAGTGCATCGTGGGCGCCCTCTGTTTCGTACCTGCGGAGATGCAGGTGCCCGACCGCAAGGTCGTGGTCGGCAACCCGGCGAAGATCGTGAAGGATGTCAGTGACGAGATGCTGGCGTGGAAGACCGAGGGGACGATGCTCTATCAGGCACTGCCGGGAGAACTGCACGCCGGTCTCCGTGAAGTGGAACCCCTCCGCGAGGTGGGGCCTGGCCGCCCCACCCAGCCCGCGACCTATCGCACCTGGCGGGAAACCGCCCCGAACCAGTCAGACGAGGCGTGACGCGTGACCAAGCTCAAGAGCTACGTGATGGGACAGTGGGTGGAAGGGGCGGGCGAGGGCGCGCCGCTGGTGCATGCCGTGACCGGCGCCGAGATTGGCCGAGCCAGCAGCGACGGCCTCGATTTCAAGGGGATGCTGGAGTACGGCGCTCGCACGGGTGGCCGCACCTTGCGGCAGATGACCTTCCATCAGCGTGCCGCCCTCCTCAAGGCCATGGCGAAATACCTGATGGAGCGGAAGGAGGAGTTCTACGAACTCTCCGCCGCGACCGGGGCCACGCGCATCGATTCATGGATTGATATTGAGGGCGGCATCGGGACGTTCTTTGCCTACTCGAGTCGTGGTCGTCGCGACCTGCCCAACGAGACCTTCTACGTGGACGGTGAGGTCGAGGCGCTCTCCAAGGGCGGCACCTTCATGGGCCGTCACATCTGCGTGCCGCTCGAGGGGACCGCCATCCACATCAACGCCTTCAACTTCCCCTGTTGGGGAATGCTGGAGAAGCTCGCCCCGACCTTCCTGGCCGGCATGCCCGCCATCGTCAAGCCGGCCACCGTCACCAGCTTCCTGACCCAGAAGATGGTGGCGGCGATGATCGAGTCGGGGATACTCCCCGATGGCGCCCTGCAGCTCATCTGCGGCGGCGCGGGTGACCTGCTCGACCACGTCGCCTGCCAGGACGTGGTGACCTTCACCGGGTCGGCGTGGACCGGGCGGAAGCTCAAGAGTCACCCGCGCATCGTGGCGGAGTCGGTGCGCTTCAATATGGAGGCCGACTCGCTCAACTGCTGCATCCTCGGGCCCGATGCCGAGCCAGGGAGCGAGGAGTTCGACCTCTTCATCAAGGAAGTGGTGCGCGAGATGACGGTAAAGGCGGGGCAGAAGTGCACCGCCATTCGCCGGACGATTGTGCCGGAAGGCCGCCAGGAGGCGGTGATCGAGGCGCTCAAGAAGCGGCTGGGCGGGGTGAAGATCGGCGACCCGGCGGTGGAGGGGGTCAAGATGGGGCCGCTGGCTGGTCGCGCCCAGGTGGGGGAGGTGCGCAAGGCCGCCGAGCAGCTCATGCAGGCCAGTGAGGTGGTGTTCGGCTCGCTCGACCAGGTGGAGGTGACGGGGGCGGACGCGACCACGGGTGCCTTCTTCCCGCTGATGCTGCTGCACTGCGCCGATCCGCTCGGCCGGAGCGAGCCACACGACATCGAGGCCTTCGGCCCCGTCAATACCGTGATGCCGTATCGTGACCTCGGCGAGGCAGTGGAACTGGCACGGCGCGGCAAGGGTTCGCTGTGTGGCTCGCTCTTCACTGCCGATCCGGCCGTGGCACGGGAGGTGGTGCTGGGCGTGGCGCCGTGGCACGGGCGGATCATGGTGCTGGACCGCTCCAGCGCCAAGGAATCCACCGGGCATGGCTCGCCGCTGCCCTACCTGATCCACGGAGGCCCGGGCCGCGCCGGCGGTGGTGAGGAGATGGGCGGCGTGCGCGGCGTGCTCCACTTCATGCAGCGGGCCGCGATCCAGGGACACCCGACCATGCTGGCCGCCATCAGTGGGCAGTGGAGCAAGGGCGCGGCACAGCACATTGATGCGGTGCACCCGTTCCGGAAGCACTTCGAGGACCTGCTGGTCGGTGAGACGCTGATCACCCACCGCCGCACGGTGACCGAGGCGGACATTGTCAACTTCGCCGGGATCAGCGGCGACCACTTCTACGCCCATACCGACGAACTCGCCGCCAAGGATTCGTTCTTCGGAATGCGTGTGGCGCATGGCTACTTCGTCCTGAGTGCGGCGGCGGGGCTGTTCGTGGATCCGGGCGTGGGGCCGGTGCTGGCCAACTACGGGCTGGAAAGCCTGCGCTTCGTGAAGCCGGTGGGGATCGGCGACACGATCCAGGCCCGGCTCACGGTCAAGCAGAAGACCGCCAAGGACACCCCGCCCGATGGCGTGCCGCAGGGCGTCGTCGCATGGGACGTGGAGATCACCAACCAGCACGACGAGCCGGTGGCCGTCTATACCATCCTGACGCTGGTGCGCCGGCGGGAGGAGTGATGCGGATGCTTTGGATGCTTCGTGGTCTGCTGGTCGTCGCCGTGCTGGCCTGCTTTCCGGCAGGATTGAACGGCCAGACGCCTGCCACAGAGGGCGGTTCGCTCTTTATCGTGGGTGGCGGCCCGCGCCCGGCCGAATTGATGCAGCGATTCGTGGAACTCGCCGGGGGGGCCGGGAAGGCGGTGATCTTGGTGCTCCCCATGGCGAGCGCCGACAGCATGGCCGGCCCGTCCCTCGTCCGCGAGCTCGAGGGGCTCGGCGCCAGCGCCCGGTACGCCGTCATCCGGCGTGACGCGGCCGACAGCGATCAGGCACTGGCGCACCTGGACGGGATCACGGGGATCTGGTTCAACGGTGGCGTCCAGACGCGGCTGACCGATGCGCTGGGCGGCACGCGCTTCGAGCAGGGCATGCACGCCGCCTACCGAAATGGCGCCGTGCTCGGCGGTACCAGTGCCGGCGCTGCCGTGATGTCGGCCCACATGATCACCGGAGATGAACAGCGCCCCGGTGGGCTCCGCCCCGTTACGAATGACCACTGGATCACGGTGGAACCGGACAACGTGGTGACCACCCGTGGCTTCGGCTTCCTGACCAACGCCATCGTGGACCAGCACTTCCTTCGGCGGAAGCGCTACGCCAGGCTCCTGAGCCTGGCGATCGATCATCCCACGCTGATCGGCGTGGGGATCGATGAGGGCACCGCCCTCGAAGTCGGCGCCAACGGCCGCTGGATTGTCCGGGGGATGAGCAAGGTCCTCATTGTGGATCCGCGGCAAGGGGTTCGCGACCAAGCGGCCGGCACCTTCCGGGCGGCGATCGTGCACCTGCTGGGGCCCGGCGACGTCTTCATACCATGACCGCTGTGCACCGTACACAGAACTCTTCCTCATTGCCGGACACCACCATGCGACGCAGTCTGCTGCTTGCCCTCGGTTGTGCGAGCCTGCTGCTCGCCCCCGCCGCCGCCCAGGAAATCCGCTACGAGTTCAGCATGCCGAACGCCGCGCACCATGAAGCGGAGATCACGGTGACCTGGACCGGTGTGGCGGCCGGCCAGCCGCTGGAGGCCCGGATGAGCCGGAGTTCGCCAGGGCGCTACGCGCTGCATGAGTTCGCAAAGAACGTGTATGCGGTGCGCGCCGAAGATTCCCGGGGGCGCCCGCTGTCAGTGACGCGGCCCAACCCGCATCAGTGGAACATCGCGGGCCATGACGGCACTGTGCGCCTGCGCTATACGCTCTTCGCTGACCGGGCCGACGGTACCTACTCCCAGGTGGACCGGACCCACGCACATTTGAACGCCCCCGCCACCTGGATGTGGGCGCGCGGCCTGGAGTCCCGCCCGGTGCGGGTCACCTTCTCCGGCCTCCCCGCGTCTTGGCAAGTGGCCACCCAGCTGTTCCCGACCGACCAGCCGCAGACCTTCACGGCGCCGGACTTCCAATACCTGATGGATTCCCCGGTCATGGCAGCCGAGCTCGACATCCGCAGTTGGGAAGTCAGCTCGGGTGGCCGGACCCAGACGATCCGCCTGGCGATCCACCACGCCGGGACGCCACAGGAGGTGGATCGTTACGTCGAGATGGCGAAGGCGGTGGTGCTGGAGCAGGCCGGGGTCTTCGGCGAGCTGCCGCGCTTTGATGGCGGCGTCTACACATTCCTGGCCTGCTACCTGCCGCACGCCTCCGGTGATGGCATGGAGCACCGCAACTCCACGGTCCTGACCAGCAGCGGTTCGCTGGCCCAGGCCGCGCTCGGCCTGCTGGGGACCGTTTCCCACGAGTTCATCCACATCTGGAATGTCGAGCGGATCCGCCCGCGCAGCCTCGAGCCGTTCAATTTCGAGGAAGCCAACATGTCCGGCGAGCTCTGGCTGGCTGAGGGCTTTACCAGCTACCTGGGGCCGCTCACGATCCGCACCGCCGGTATCACCGACGACCGCCAGTACGCGCGGAGCCTCTCCGGCACCGTGAACGCAATCCAGAACGCGCCGGGGCGCCAGTACTTCTCGGCCCATGACATGAGCCTTCAGGCCCCGTTCGTGGACGCCGCCACCTCGGTGGACCCGCAGAATCGCCAGAACACCTTCATCAGCTACTACACCTGGGGGGCGGGCATCGGCCTGGCGCTCGACCTGACGCTGCGCCAGCGGTCCAACCTGACCCTGGATGATTACATGCAGGCGCTTTGGGCGGAGTTCGGGCGCACCGAGCGCCCCTATACGATGGCGAACGTGCGGGCCACCCTGGGTCGGGTGACTCGGAGCAACGCCTTCGCCGACGACTTCTTTGCCCGGTTCATCGAGGGGCAGGAGGCGCCGGACTTTGGCACCCTCCTGGCCCAGGCTGGTTTCGTCGTGCGCCAGGCGGCCGCAGGGCAGGCGTGGCTCGGTGACGTGGCTTGGCGTGCCGAGATGGGCGGCCTGCTTTTGCTGGCTGGCCCACAGGTCGGGACCCCGGTGTATCAGGCCGGCATGGACCGCGGGGACCGGCTGGTGTCCATCGATGGCCGGGAAGCGAGCACACCCGCCGTGATCACGGAGGTCCTTGCGGCCCGTCGTCCAGGAGATACGGTGCCGCTCACCTTCGAGAGCCGCGGGCAGCGTCTCGCCGTGAGTGTGGTGCTGGCCGAGAGCCCGCGGGTCGAGGTGCTGGCGCTGGAGGAGGTGGGCCAGACGCCCAGCGCGGCGCAGCTGGCGTTTCGGGGCAGGTGGCTGGCCAGCAGGAGTGCGACGCGGTAGGCAGGTCGCCACTCCGTGGTGGGGTGACGTGCGTCGGCTGATCCGGACACGGGCGGGTGGTGGTCGCTGGCATTCGCCTGAATCCTGTCGTATCCTCTTGTCCACTGTTCCCCGTTCCCTGTTCCCTGTTTCCCGCAGGTCCTCATGCGCCTGAGTCCCGCTCTCCTCGCCGCCGCCCTCGCCCTGACCGGCTGCTCCCGCGCCCCGTCGACGACCGGAGAAGCGGCCTATGACGTGGTGTTCACTGGCGGCACGGTCATTGATGGCACCGGGACCCCCGGATATCGGGCCGACGTCGCCGTGCGTGGTGACCGGATCGTGGCGGTGTCACGGACGCCGCTCCAGCCGCGTGCGGCCCGGGTCATCCGGATCGACGGCCACGTCATCGCACCCGGCTTCATTGACCTCCACGCGCACCTCGAGCCGATTCCCACCCTGCGCGATGCCGAGAGCAGCGTCCGCCAGGGTGTGACCACCGCACTGGGCGGCCCCGACGGCGGCGGGCCGTATCCATTCGGCGAGTATCTTGCCAATCTTGAAAACGGTGGCGTGAGCATGAACGTCGGCTTCCTGGCCGGCCACAACACCATTCGCCGCCGAGTGATGGGCACTGCCGCGCGGGCACCCACCGCTGACGAGCTCAGGCAGATGGAGGCAATGGTCCGCGAGTCGATGCGCGACGGTGCCTTCGGAATCTCCACCGGGCTCTTCTACGTGCCGGGGAACTACTCGGAGATCAACGAAGTGGTGGCGCTCTCCCGCCAGGCGGCCGCGGCGGGCGGCATCTATACCTCGCACCTGCGCCTGGAAGGGCTGGGCCTGATTGACGGCGTGGCCGAGGCGATCGAGATCGGCCGGCGGGCGAACATCCCGGTGGTGTTGACCCACCACAAGGCGGTGGGCCGCGCCATGTGGGGGCAGAGTGTCACCACGCTGCGAATGATCGACTCCGCCCGCGCCGCCGGCGTGGACGTGATGGCCGACCAGTATCCCTACACCGCCACCCAGACCGGGCTCGCGGCGCTCATCCCCCAGTGGGCCATGGCCGACGGCGACAGCGCCTTTGCCCGGCGCACCCGTGATCCCGTCCTGCGCGACAGCCTGCACCGCGGCATCGTCTTCAATCTCGAGAATGATCGCGGCGGCGGTGACATGCGCCGGGTTCAGTTCGGCCGTTTCCGCGCCGAAGATTGGCTGGAAGGGAAGACCCTGCACGACTGGGTGGTGCAGCGGGAGCTGCCGGTGACGCTGGCCAACGGCGCCGACCTGATCATCGAGGGGATGTTGCGTGGTGGGGCCAGCATGGTGTACCACGTACTGGACGAGGGAGACGTAGAACGCATCATGGCCCACCCGCAGGTGATGGTGGCGTCCGACGGTCGCCTGACCCGTCCCGGCGATGGCGTGCCGCATCCGCGGTCGTACGGCACCTTCCCCCGGGTCCTGGCGCATTATGTTCGCGATCGAGGGGTCATCCCGCTGGAAGAGGCGGTGCGCAAGATGACCTCGATGCCCGCCGATAGGATCGGCCTGGCCGACCGCGGCCGCGTTGCCGTGGGGATGGCGGCCGATCTCGTCGTGTTCCATCCAGCCACCGTCAAGGACGAGGCGACCTTCGCGAATCCGCACCAGTATCCGACGGGGATACCTTACGTGATGGTCAACGGCCGGCTACCCGTGGATGGCGGCCAGTTCCATGACCTCCGCTCCGGCCGGGTGCTTCGGCACCGCCAACACTGAGCGCACCGCGACGGCGAGCGGCCCTCGGGCATCTCCTCTTGAATTCGCACCACCTGGCACCTGAATGGAGTCCACCATGATTCGACCCGGCTTCTTCGTACCCCTGGCGCTCCTGTGCGCTCCCACCCACGCCGCCGCCCAGACGCCAGCGCCGGTGGCATTCGAAAACGTCACCGTCATCCCCATGGACACCGCACGGCGCCTCAGCGGGCAGACCGTCGTGGTCCAGAACGGACGGATCACTGCGATGGGCCCCGCGGCCCAGGTGCAGGTCCCCGCCGGGGCCACCCGCGTGAACGGTGCAGGGAAGTTCCTCATGCCCGGCCTCACCGAGACCCACGGCCACGTGCCCGCCGGCAACGCCGCGCCGGAGATGGTGGAGCGGGTGCTCAACCTCTACGTGCTCAACGGCGTCACGACGGTGCGTGGCATGCTCGGCCACGCCGCGCAACTCCAGTGGCGCCAGCAGGCGGCCACCTGGCAGCGGGTGGCCCCGCGGCTCGTGGTCGCGGGACCGTCCTTCAACGGGAACACTGCCACGCACCCCGATACCGCCCGCCGGATGGTCCAGGAGCAGAAGGCCGCTGGCTACGATCTGCTCAAGATCCACCCCGGCGTCACCCGGGCCGCCTTCGATGCCATGGCCGAAACGGCCGATCGCCTGGGGATTCCCTTCGCCGGCCATGTGCCGCTGGATGTGGGGGTCCACCGGGCCATCGAGGCTGGCTATGCCAGCATTGACCACCTCGACGGCTACCTGGAGGCCCTGATCGCCGATGGCGCCCCGGTGACGCCGGCCCAGACCGGCTGGTTTGGGCTGGGTCTGGTGGATCACATCGACCGCGCCAAGCTACCGTCGTTGATCCGCGCCACCCGCGAGGCGGGCGTCTACGTGAACGCCACCGAGACGCTGATGCAGACGATGACCGGTGACGGCCAGCCCGGGCGAATGCTCGCCGATTCCTCCATGGCCTGGTGGCCCGAGAACCAGGTGAACGCCTGGGCCAACTCGGTGCGCAACCTGCAGAACAACCCGGCCTTCACCGCCGAACACCGCGCTCACTACCGGGAACTCCGGTTCTGGCTGATTCGCTCCCTCCACGAGGGTGGCGTGACCCTCCTCCTCGGCGCCGACGCGCCGCAGATCGGCAACGTGCCCGGGTTTTCGACGCTGCATGAGCTCGAATTGATGGCTGCTGCCGGGCTCTCGAACTTCGAGGCGCTCGCCACCGGCACTCGGAACGTCGGCCGGTACCTTGGTGAGCCCGACTTCGGCACCATCGCCGTCGGCCACCGTGCCGACCTGCTCCTGCTTGATGCTGACCCGCTCGTGAGCGTCAGCAACGTGCGGCGGAAGGCTGGCGTCATGGCCAACGGTCGCTGGATCCCCAAAGCGGAGATCGACCGGCGGCTCGGCGCATTGCGGTTGCGATAGGGTCCGCCCGGCGTAGAGACGCCCGGTGTAGAGACGCCCCGTAGAGACGCCCTAATAGGGCGTCTCTACCCAGGGCGTCTCTACCTCGGCAACCGTTCCGGGATTTCCGCGATCAGGTAGGCCATCACCGCGATCGCCGCCACGTTCATCGCCACCTCCCGCGGATCGAGCTTGTCCACGGTGTCGGCATGGGTGTGGTGGTACCAGAAGTACCGGGTGCCATCCACGTTGTGGCTCATTCCCGGCACCCCCTCCGCCATGATCGGTCCGATGTCGGCGCCCCCGCCGCTGGCCCTGATCGAGTCCGCCTCGACCCGGCGCAGCAGGCCGCCGATCTGGCGCACGATGGCACGTGCCTCGTCGCTGCCGGTAAAGCCGAAGCCGGTGGGGTGGAAGACGCCGCCGTCGGATTCGATGGCAATGACGTGGTTGCCGAGCTGCTGGCGGTGCTGGTCCCGGTAGGCGGTGCCGCCGCGCAGCCCGTTCTCTTCGTTGGTCCAGCCGACGACCCGGATGGTCCGGCGCGGCCGCAGGCCGAGTTCATGGAGCAGCCGCACCGCTTCCCAGGCCACCACGACCCCGCCGGCGTCATCCATGGCGCCGGTGCCAACGTCCCACGAATCAATGTGCCCGCCGATCACCACGACCTCTTCCGGATGTTCCCGTCCCACGATCTCGCCGATCACGTTGCGTGACTCCACATCCGGGAGCGTCTGCGCCGCCATCTGGACCCGCACCGTGATCCGCTCGCCGCGCCGCTGCATCCGGTGCAGCATCATGGCGTCCTCCATGGTGATGGCGAAGTGCGGAATGGCGGGCACCGCTGGGTCGTAGCGCATCCCTCCGGTGTGCGGCGTCTGCATCCCGAACGGCCCGACCGAGCGGATCATGCTGGCGACCGCGCCGGCCTTGGCCGCCTCGACGGCGCCGTTCACCCGGTACTGCACGGTCGCTCCATAGGATGTGAATGGTACGTCAAAGAGCACGATCTTTCCCCGCGCCTCCCCGGCCCGAGTGGTGAGCTCCTCGAAGCTGCCCACCACCAGCACCTCGGCGATGATCCCGCCCGGCGGGGTGCCGATGCTTCCGCCGAGGCCGAGCATCGGGAGCTTGGCCCAGCGGGGTGAGAGCATCTCCGCCGATTCCTCACCGCGCACCCAGCGCGGCACCATGACCGGTTCGCCGCGAATATTCTCGAGGCCGTCGGCGCGCATCTTCTCCATGACCCAGTCGATGGCCCGCTCAAGCGTTTCCGTCCCGCTGAACCGTGGGCCGAACCGGTCGGTCAGCTCGGCGATCCGGTCCCAGGCGGCGCTGTCGGCCAGGGCGCGATCGATGATGCGGTCGGCGACGGTCTGGTGTTGC
Organism: Gemmatimonadales bacterium; assembly: GCA_046260395.1. Lineage (GTDB taxonomy): Bacteria > Gemmatimonadota > Gemmatimonadetes > Gemmatimonadales > GWC2-71-9 > JAWXBA01. The sequence goes on along the minus strand of JBHEPH010000035.1, from coordinate 9,556 downwards.
CGTTGGAGCGGCGTGGGTGCGGGCGGGCGCTGCGCGAGGGCGGGGGTGGTGAGCAGGGTGACGGCTGCGCAGCCGGCTGCCAGCGCCAGGTGGCGCGAGGTGAGCATGGAGGCTCCTTGCGGGGTGGTGGAATGGTCCTGATGCGCGCGACCCGGCGGGTCATGACCGGAGTATAATCGGGGGAGCGCCTTGCTATACTCCATCAAGGCACCGATGTCCGGACCTTGCTTCGGAGGAATGATGCGCAATGCTGTTGCCCAGGCCGCGCTGCACACGCGGCTCTACCTCAACTGCCTCGACGGCATGGATGACTCGACGGCACGCTGGCGGGCGGAGGCGCGGACCAACAGCGCCCTGTTCGTCGCCGCGCATCTGGTGGACTCCCGGGCCTGGACGGCGCGGATGCTCGGGCTCGACATCCCGGCCCCCTTCGGCGGGTCCCTCAAGTATGGCACGTCCATCGAGGACGTCCCGGACCTCCCCGATCTCGAGGAGGTGACCGATGAGTGGACCGCGGTGAGCGCGCTGTTCGAGGCGCGGCTGGCGGCACTCACGACCGAGGAGCTGGCGGCGACGGCGACGCAGCGGTTTCCGGTGGACGACCCGACCGTCGCCGGTTCCCTCGCGTTCCTCCTGCACCATGAGGCCTATCATCTCGGCCAGCTCGGACTGTTGCGCCGGGCGGTCGGACTCCCGGCGATGAAATATCGGTGAGCTGTCAACACGCGGCCGGGGGTGCCCGTAACAGTAGCATGCCACTATTCAACGCGCTCCCCCGACATTCCAGCCCGCCCGGCCGCATCATCCTGCTCCTGCTCCTGGCCCTCATGGCTGGAACCGATCGCGCTGCGGCCCAGGCTCCCGTCACCAGCCAGGGGCCGCTGCGCCTCTTCCTCGACTGCCAGTTCGGCTGCCCCGGCGATTTCATCAGGACCGAGATTCCCTGGGTGGACTACGTCCGTGACCGGGGCGATGCCGATGTTCACCTGCTGGTCAGTCGGCAGGGTGCGGCCGTGGGCCAACTGGTCACCTTCCGGTTCATCGGGCTGGGGCCGTTCCTCGGCCAGGATCACGAGATCCAGTTCACCGAGCGCAGTACTGACACCGAATCCCAGCAGCGGGAGCAGTTCGTCGAGGTGCTCCGGCTCGGCCTGGTTCGCTACGTGGACAATTCCCCGATCCGGGACCAGCTCAGATTGATCTACGTGCCATCGACGGACACCGGGCGGGTCGGCCCCGCCGCGATCCACGATCCATGGAACAACTGGGTCTTCCAGGTGGGTGGCAACGGCTCCTTCGAGGGCGAATCCCAATCCTCCTCCAGCGAGTTCCGCGGGTTCCTCAGCGCCGAGCGCATCACGGACCAGTGGAAGCTCGACCTCTACGCCAGCGGCACCACCGAGCGCAACCGCTTCACGCTCAGCAACGGGGATGAAATTACCCGGACGGCGCGTGAGGGGTTCGCCAATGTCCTGGTGGGCCGGAGCCTCGGCGACCGGACGTCGTTTGGGCTCGCGGCCAATGTCCAGAACTCCACGCGCAACAACCTGGATCTGGTGCTGCGGACCTCCGCGGTCATGGAGCTCAGCCTCTATCCCTACCGGGAGTCCACCAGAAGACTGATCACGTTCGCCTATGGCGTCGGGCTCTACTCAGCGGACTACAACGAGGAGACGATCTACAGCAAGACCCGCGAAACCCGGCCGCGGCACTTTGCGGTGATGTCCCTGGACCTGATCCAGCCCTGGGGGCAGGCCGAGTTTGAACTGGAGGCGCAGAGTTACCTCGACGATTTTTCCCAATACCGTGTCGGCGTGAGCGGTGAGCTGGAGACCCGGATCACCCGGGGCCTGTCGTTCGAGGTGGAAGCTCGATACTCGCGGGTTCGTGACCAGCTGTCGCTGGCGCGGGGGGATGCCTCGGATGACGAGATCCTCCTGGAACTGCGCCAGCTGGCCACCGATTTCACCTTCGATCTCTCGTTCGGGCTGAGCTACACCTTCGGCTCGATCTTCAGCAGCGTCGTCAACCCGCGCTTCCGCTCCGGCGACCCGGCGCTCTAGCCCCCCGGAAGCCCTCCCGGGGGGTCTGTGAAACGATCCGGGCTGTTCATGCGTCCAAGAGGGATAGGCCTCCTGACCCCAGGGGTGCCCCTCCTTCCGCCGCGAGGCACCGATGCGCTGCTTGGCCACTGTTGCGGTTCTGCTGCTCCTTGTGGTATCCGGTACCGTCGCCCAGGACACTCCGGGCTCCACCGATCCCCTGCGCGTCTTCCTGGATTGCCAGGCCGGGTGTGACGACAGTTTCGTCCGGACCGAGCTGACCTGGGTGGACTATGTCCGCAACCGCCAGGACGCCGATCTCCACGTCCTGGTGACCTCCCAGGCCACCGGCGGGGGAGGGCGGGAGTACCACCTGCGATTCATCGGGCTCCGGGCGCTGTCCGGCCAGGACGGGGAGCTTCGCTTCACCACCCCGACCGCCGCCACCTCGGACCAGATCCGCAACCGCCTGGTGGAGACGCTGTCCCTGGGCCTGGTGCGCTACGTCGCGGACCGACCCGAGGCCGAGCGACTTCGGGTCACCTTCGAGCGGCCCACTGGACCGGCCCAGCCTGCCGGCCCGGTGCGCGACCCGTGGAATCGGTGGGTGTTCACGGTCAGCGGAAACGGCAACCTGTTCGGCGAATCCCGCAACACCTCCAACTCCTACAGCGGCTCGGTCCGGGCCCGGCGGATCACCGATCACTGGAAACTGGATGTCGTCGTCTCGGGAAATAGGAGCAACAGCACCTTCACGCTCTCGGATGGGACGGAGTTCACCTCGAAGGTTCGCGGGTACAGCGGTGGCATCCTCATGGCCCGGAGTCTCGGAGACCGCATGGCGACCGGCGTTCGCTTCAACGGCCGGAACTCGACCCGGAACAACGAGGACCTGGTCCTCCGACCGACCGCCGTGGTGGAATTCAGCCTCTACCCCTACCGTGAGTCCACCCGCCGGCTGATCACGCTGGAGTATGGCGTCGGCGCCTATTCCGCCGAATACACCGAGGAGACGATTTTCGGGGTGACGTCGGAGGTGCTGGCGCGGCAGTACGTCGCCCTGGCGGTGGATCTGCGGCAGCCGTGGGGGTCAGTGGGGCTCGGGGCCAGCTTCCAGCACTACCTCCGCGACTTCGCCCAGAACCGGATCGGGCTCTCCGGCTCCACCAACGTGCGGTTGGCGAAGGGGCTGTCGCTTCACATGTTCGCGGATTACGGCCGGCCACGCGATCAGCTCTCCCTGCCTCGCGGTGAGGCGTCTGATGAGGAAGTGCTGCTCCGCCTGCGCCAACTGCAGACCAATTACACCTACTACACCTCGTTCGGACTCTCCTACTCGTTTGGTTCCATCTTCAACCCGGTGGTCAATTCCCGGTTGAGGGGGAATGACCCAGCACTCGGTGGGGGGGGCGTCTTCTTCTTCTAGGCGGCTGCCGTGGCGGCGCCGGAAACAACGAGGGCCCGCGCAGGCGGGCCCTCGTCACATCCTGACCGGCGGGCGTGCCGTCAGTTGCCGGGCGCCCGCGCCGTGGCACCACTCCTGGCGTCTGCCAGGGCAAAGAGTTCCTGCTGGCTCCGGCTGGTGCGGATCAGGTCCAGCGCCACCTGCAGCTGGTTGTCCACCGGCAGCAGGCGTCCGAACCGCGCCGCCTCGCCGAAGGCCACCATGGCCAGACGCTCATCGAGCAGGCGGGTCACCGCGTCCCGGGCGCCGTCGAAGGTTTCCCGGTCCACTTCGATTCCGGCCTTCTGCAGGCGGTCCCAGTACAGGTTGAGCCACTCGCCACGGAACTGGTAGTCGGGGGCACGCACCTGCTCCTTGAGGTCCAGCGCCAGCTGGTAGCGGGTGGCGTACTCGAGCTGTCCCTTCGGCCCGGCCACCGTGGCGCGATAAAATGCCTGTTCCACGCTGCTCAGGGTGTCGGCCGCCACCATCAGGTCCGGGGTGACCCCGCCCCCGCCGTAGACGATCCGGCCCGCATCCGAGCGGAAGATCGGGCGGCCGGCCCGGCTTGTGTCGGGCGGCTGCGTGTCGTTGTAGTCGGGATCGCCCACCCGCTCGACGAACCGGCCATCGTTCATGCCGAGATGCTCTCGCTGAATAGACCGGCCGCTGGGGGTGTACCACTTGCCGGTGGTGAGCTTCAGCGCCCAGCCGCCGTCGAGCGGGAAGAGGGTCTGCACCAGCCCCTTGCCGAAGGTCGTGGTGCCGATGACCAGGCCACGGTCGTGGTCCTGCAGGCTCCCCGCGATGATCTCGGAGGCGGACGCCGAGCCGCCGTTCACCAGCACCACCAGCCGCTCGGTGCCGATGATGCTGCGCTGGTTGGCGTGGTAGACCTCCGCCGTGCGGCCCCGGTGCTGCACCCGGGCCAGTTCCTGGCCGGGCTGGAGAAAGAGATTGGAGATCTTCAGCGACTCCTCCAGGCTGCCACCCGGGTTGCCGCGCAGGTCGAGGATGAACGCCTGGGCGCCCTGGCCACGCAGTTCGCGGATCGCCTCCTCCACATGCTGGGCGGCCACCTCATTGAATCGCTGGATGGGGATGTAGCCGATGTTGCCGTCGAGCATCTGGGTGAACGGCACCGCCGGCACCTTGATGACCGCGCGGGTAAAGGTCACTTCGATCGGCACGGGCACCCCGGCGCGCTGGAACGTCACGTGCACCTGGGTACCGGGGACGCCGGTCAACTGGCTGGAGACGAAGTCCAGCGGGCGGCCGGTGACCGGGATGGTGTCCACCCGGATGATCCGGTCGCCCACCATCACGCCGCCGGCCTCGCCGGGGGTGTTGGGGAAGATGTTCCCGACCGTGATCAGGCCGTCCTGGCTCTCGATGGACATCCCGACGCCGCCGTAGTTGTTGCCCAGATTGTTGCGCTGGAAGCGGCCCAGCTCCTCGGGGCTGTACAACTCGGCGTAGGGATCATCGAGGTTCTTGACCAGGCCCCGGGCCGCCTTTTCATAGAGGGCGGTCGCGGAGACGGAGTCCACGGCGGCTTCCTGGACCCGCTGGAACACCTGGCCGAACAGACGAGCGCCCTCGGGCATGCCGCGGGCCTGGAGCATGAATGCTCCGGCCATAATCGGCAGGAGGAGGACGGCGAGTCCACCCAGGATGCGGTTGCGCTTCATCAAGAACTCCTTCGAAAGCAATGCCGGTGCGCGGGGACCCGCGGACCGGCGTTGTGATCTCCCTATAACTAACCGGTTTGCTCATCCTCGCGCCACCCCATCCGGCGCAGATGTCAGGCCATCAGTATGGGGACGGCGGGGTCGTGTGGAACCGCACATCGAGCGTTCGTGAACTTGGACCCACGGGTCATGCAGCCCGCCCACTTGTCGCTGCAGGGTTGAGATGCCTGGGAAGGCGGAATGGTTGCGAGAGATCCGGTGTTGTTCGGCTTTTGTCGCGTGTGGTTGACAACATAAATGATTCGTTTATTCATTCAATATGGCTAGAAAAAAAACCCCATTCCGCCTTGATGATCTCATCGAGGCAGCCACTGATGTCTTTATCCAGGATGGCTTTGCCAGAGCCAGGATGGGGCAGGTCGCCCGACGATCCCGCTCCGCCACCGGGACGATCTACCTCTATGTTGAGAGCAAAGAAGCGCTGTTCGATCTTGCCCTCCGGCGAGCGCTCGAGGATCCCGACGCCCTGAATCCCGAGCTGCCCACGCCGACCCCCAGCCGCGACCAGTTGCTCACCAACTTCCAGCGCTGCCTCCACGCGGCCTGCCACCTTCCCCAGCTCTGGGTCGCGCTGGACCACCGGGAGTCCACCGACGTTGCCGGGGAATTGGAGGCGATTCTTCGCGAAATCTGGCACTGGCTGGCCCGCTACCGCCGGGCCGTCCAGATGGTCCGGGCCTCCGCCGCAGACTGGCCCGGCCTTGGCCAGCGGCTGGAGCGCGAATTCCACGCCGACACATGGAAACGCCTGGCAGATTACCTCCAGACCAAGGCTTCTGCCGGCCTCCTGCGCCCCCTCCCCTCGCCTAAGGCCACGGCCGGCTTCCTCCTGACTACCCTCTCCGCGTCCGCCCTCGGTCTGGGCGTCAGTGGCGAGGTGTCCGACCGTGTGCCCGGCGCCCTGGACGAGGATGCCGCGATCCAGGCACTGCTCCATGGTCTGCTCGGCTGAGAGGGTGGCCGTATGCCAAACGGGCGCACCAGATGGTGCGCCCGTCTTGGGGGCTGCATTGCGGCGTAGAGGGCGCGCCCCAAGCGCGCCCCGACGGGGTTAGGGGGCTACCACCCGCTTGCCGGCGACCACCATGTCCATACCCTGGAAACTCAGCTGGCCGGAGAAATCATGCCCGGTGAATGTCAACCGCAGGGGCAAGGCTGAGCCGTCCGGAGCATTGATGGTGAACATCAACACCTGGCCCTCGACCGCGACGCCGGCGATCGGGGCGGCGGGGGCCACATCACTGGTGATGGTGCCCTCCCACTTGCCCGGCGCTCCCTTGATCGAGAACTGACCCCCGATCGCGTTGCCGTCAGGCAGCATGACCTGGAACTGGTAGTTGCCCACCGGATTGAGCGGCGTGGAGGCAGGGGCCTGGGCTGCCAGGGCCGGCACCGCCAGCAGGGCGATCGTGGCGATCAACATGGACTTCATCAGCAATCCCTCCGGAAGATCAAGCATGAAACGCTCCGGCGAACCCGACGGTCGCCGCTGGCCCAAATCTGTCCTCAGGGTGGCGAGCCGGCAAGGTGATCGGGCCTTACTCGAGGGCTTCTGCCCGCCCTGTCCGCCCTCCCCGCCTTCCACCCTGTCCGCCTGTCCGCCCGTCCGCCTGTCCGCCTATTCGCCTATCCGCCTGCCCGCCCTCTACCCCTCAGGCCCCGCGACGCGTACCTTCTCCCCCATGCCCGGATCCTCAGACAAGTCACGTGGAATCGCCCTTATCCTGGCCATGGTGCTGGGTGTCTTCGGTGCCCATCGTTTCTACGTTGGCAAGACTGGCACCGGCGTCCTGATGATCTGTACCTTCGGCGGGCTCGGCATCTGGTATCTCGTGGACGTGGTGATGATCGCCAGCGGTGGGTTCAAGGATGCGCAGGGGCGCCGTGTGCTGCGCTGGGATCCCGAGGACCAGCCCGACTACGGGGACCTCCCCCAGGAAGTGATTGAGGAGCTCGTGGCGCTGCGCAGTGACGTGTCCGAGCTCGCCGAGCGCCTGGATTTTGCCGAACGGTTGCTGGCGGACCCGACACGCCGGACGGGCTAGGGCGGGCTGGGGGCCACTCGGTCAGGGCCTGCTGAAGCAGACGGCAGCACCCCACGGTCAACAGTAGTGCGCGTCCCCTGACGACGGGCATCCATGTCCCTTCTCCTCGAGCGCCTGCGCCGAGCGCTGAGCCCGCAGTTCACCGTCGAGCGGGAGCTCGCCGGCGGCGGGATGGGGATTGTCTTCCTTGGCCACGATGTCGCCCTCGACCGCCCGGTGGCCATCAAGGTGCTGCGCCCGGAGCAGGCCACTGCCGTGGGCGTGGAACGATTTCTCCGTGAGGCCCGTGTCCTGGCCCGGCTGCGCCATCCAAACATCGTCCCGGTGTTCCAAGGGGGCGAGGTGGACGGACTCCTCTATCACATTCTCGAATACCAGGCTGGTGAGACGCTGGCGCAGCGGCTGACTCGCGGCCCGCTGCAGGGGGCGGAACTGGAGGCGCTGGCCGACGGGCTGATGGCCGCGTTGGCCACGGCGCACTCGGCCGGCGTGGTGCATCGGGACATCAAGCCCTCCAACATTTTTTTGGTTGATGGCCGTGCCGTGGTTGGTGACTTCGGTATCGCGCATACCGAAACCGGCGGGGAGAGCCTGACCGAGATCGGCGCAGTGGTGGGTACCCTCTCCTATATGGCGCCGGAGCAGTGGCGTGGTGGTGCCTGTACTGCGCGCACCGATCTTTACAGTGCTGCCCTGGTGCTCGGCGAAGCGGCCACCGGCCGACCTCCGGCCGCCGTGGCCGCGGGGGAACTGGCCGGCGTGCCACGACAATGGGCTCGCGTCCTGCGGCGCGCGCTGGCCGAAGATCCGGCGGCACGGTGGGCGGATGCCGAAGGGTTTCGGGCCGCGCTCCGTGGCGCCCCGACCCGCCGGCAGCTGCTGGTGCGCGGGGGCGTCGGCCTCGCGGTCGTGGTGCTAGCTGTGCTGCTGGTGCGTGCCCTCCTGGATCCGCAGCCTGGACCTGGTTTCCGCCAGTACGTCGTGGCGCTCCCCCCATTCCAAGCCCCGGCCGGTGGTGACGACCGGGGCCTCGCCGGGGCGCTGCATGAGCGGCTGCTCCAGAGCCTGACGGGGTTCCCCGATTGGATAGTGTCCTCCACGGCGGGCGGAAAGGGCGATGCGACCTCGCTGCGGGTCCTCGGTTCAGTGCAGACACGGGGCGAGCGGCTCGAGGTGACGCTGAGCATCTCGCGGCCGGAGCGCGGGACCGACGCGATGCTCAGCACCAGCTTGGACCGCGAGTTGTCATCGGCCGGCATCGAGTCACTCGCCAATGACATCCTCGCGGAGATCTGGCGACGCGATGTTCCGGCCGAACTGCTGCCGGTGGACGCGCTGCCGCACAACACGGAGGGATATCGGCAGTTCTTCCGGGCGGAGCGGGCATACGCCGATGGGGAATGGCAGACTGCCCTGGATACCTACCTCAACGTCGAGCGCATCGATTCGACCTGCATCCTCTGCGCCTATCGGATCCGAGACGTGAACCGTTGGCTCAATCTCGAGAATGACACGCTTCTATTGCAGAAACTGGTCAGCCAGGTCCACCG